>JBDRNY010000001.1:0-5394 GCA_043810635.1 Microcaldota archaeon
GCTTGCCATAAATGGGTGAAAGGATGAGCGGGCCGCTTATTATGAAAAAAAAGAGGGAAGGGCATATTTTGGAGAATGTTCAGTGTGAATTCGGGCTGTTTAAAAATCATACTTTAGAATTGGCAGACGGAAAATCTGTTAAAGCGAATTTTCTGAAATTTTCGCTTGGAAAGCAAAATTTGCTTATGGAAATGAGCGGGGAGAAAACCAGCGAAGTATGGTATAATTGGGGGTCGATGAAATATTATTATTTTTCAGGGCAGGCAGGAGGAATGGTGGCGGCGCCTTTTGAATCGTCTTTCAGAATAGGGGAAAGCGGAATTAGTGGATTTTTATTCTGCGGCCAAAATCCCAAAAATGTAGGGCATTCTATGGGCATGATCGGGCTTAATAAGAAAAATTTATCAGTGGAAGGAGTATGGACAAGCACTGTGGTTATTGCAACCATTGAGGAAACGATAAACGACAGGAATGGAAAAGTTGTTACAAACAAGGTGGGGGATATTTGGTATAAGGATGTTGATAATTATTATAAGAAAGCGAAAATGCCTGCTGAAGTGTATTATTCTGAAAATGCAACATCTGTAGATGAAATAGGAAAGCCTGTGAAAATAAACCCGAAATACGGGGTGATGGGCCCTACAATTGTTAAAATGTTTCCAAATCCTGCTGATGCAGAGGCAAGTTTGGAATTTGTGGTGCCTAAAAATGATGTTGTTTCTATAAGGGTGTATAATGTTGTGGGCCAGGAAGTGATAACCCCGATGGACAAAGCAGAGGTAGGGGAGGGAAGGTATAATGTGAATATAAAAACATCGCACCTTTCCCCCGGGAATTATTATGTTAAAATACATAATGAAGAAGGGCATTTGCAGACAGCCCGGCTGGTTGTAATGCATTAGAAAATAGGGCATTTCCGAATTATTTTACAAAAATAACCATATTATTCACGCAAGCCGGCATGCGGAGTCGGGGGCGCAGAATTTATTTGTTGTTTGGGGCAAAAGGAAACGGGTTAAGAAAGGGTTTAAGTAAAGCATTTATAATTGTTAGAGCAGTATTCCTATCGTTTTATATGGTGTATTAATATGGCTAGAAAATCGATTGAATTAAAAGTAGCGGAAAGTTTGCAAAATGATGTGGGAAGAGGGCTAGTGAGAATAGATTCCCGCGCAAGAAAGGAATTGGATGTTTCTACTGGAGATATTGTGGAATTAAAAGGCAGGCGAAGCACTGCCGCGCTTGTATGGCAGGCGCACCCCCAGGATGAAGGGCTGAATATTATAAGAATGGACGGATATTTGAGGCAAAATACAGGGGTGGCATTAGGAGATAAGGTGGCTGTAAAAAAGGCTGAATTAAAGCCAGCCAAAAAAATTGTATTAGCTCCCACCCAGCCGATGAAATATTCCCCCGGATTTGACCAGTTTGTAAAAAAGAAATTGATTGGAAGGGCTATGACGAGGGGGGATACTATATTTATCGGGGTGTTTGGCACTTCTTTTCCTTTAGTTGCCGCAGTAGTGCAACCATCCGGCATTGTTTTGGTGGATGAGAGCACTGAATTTATTTTAAAAGACGAGCCGGTAAAAGATGCGGCTGCGGTTGCAAGCACTATTTCATATGAAGATATTGGGGGGTTGAAAGAAGAGGTGCGGAAAATCAGGGAAATGGTTGAATTGCCTATGAGGCATCCTGAATTATTTGAAAAATTGGGCATAGAAGCTCCGAAAGGGGTGCTTATTTACGGCTCGCCCGGCACAGGAAAAACTTTGCTTGCAAAAGCTGTGGCATCAGAATCTGATGCAAATTTCATACACATTGCAGGGCCAGAATTGGTATCAAAATTTGTAGGGGAAAGTGAGGAGAGATTGAGGCAGATTTTCAAAGATGCTGAAGAAAATGCGCCGAGCATTATATTTATGGATGAAATTGATGCAATTGCACCGAAAAGGGAGGAAGTTACCGGGGAAGTTGAGAGAAGGATGGTTTCGCAATTGCTTACTTTGCTTGATGGGTTGAAAACAAGGGGGAAGGTAATTGTAATCGGGGCAACAAACAGGCCTAATTCAATTGACCAGGCATTGAGAAGGCCGGGAAGGTTTGACAGGGAGATTGAACTGGGGGTGCCTGACAGGAATTCAAGAAGGGAAATATTGCAGATACATGCAAGGGCAATGCCTATTGATGAAAAGGATAATGAGGAAGGGAAATTGGTTAGAGAGCTTGCAAATATAACCCATGGCTATACAGGTGCGGATATTCAATCACTTGCAAAAGAGGCGGCAATGAAAGCATTGAGAAGAATTTTGCCTTCAATTAATTTGGAAGATGACACTATTCCCCCGAAAGTGATGGATGATTTAAGGGTGACAAGGGATGATTTTTTCAATGCACTGAGAGAAATTCACCCTTCTGCACTAAGGGAAGTGTTTGTTGAAAGGCCCAATATTAAATGGACAGATATTGGAGGGCTGGAAGATATAAAAGAGGAATTGAAAGAGGCTGTGGAAATGCCCCTCAGGCATCCTGAAGTGTTTAAAAAATTCGGCATAAGGCCGGTTAAGGGCATATTGCTTGTAGGATTGCCTGGCACGGGGAAAACAATGTTTGCAAAAGCTGTTGCAACAGTTACTGAAACAAACTTTATTTCGATTAAAGGGCCTGAAGTGCTTTCAAAATGGGTTGGGGAAAGCGAGAAGGCTGTCAGGGAAATGTTTAGAAAAGCAAGGCTGGCTGCCCCATGCATTGTATTTATTGATGAATTGGATTCTATTGCAATGCACCGCGGGGGAGGGGACAGTGGAAGCGGGGTAGGCGAGAGAGTTGTGGATACTTTGCTTACTGAAATGGACGGGTTGAAAGATTTGAAAAATGTAATTGTAATAGGCGCAACAAACAGGCCGGATATTATGGACCCGGCATTAATGAGGGCGGGCAGGTTTGACAGAATATTGGAAATTCCCGTGCCTGATGAAAAAACAAGAAATGCAATATTAAAAGTGCATGCGAGGAAAATGCCCCTTGGCGCAAAAATTAATTTGGATGAATTGGCAAAAAAAACAGAAGGGTATACCGGCGCAGACATTGAGAATTTGTGCAGGGAGGCGGGAATGGAAGCGATTAGGAGGATTTATTCCAAGGCAGGGGAAAAAGCCGACTGGAAAGAAATTATAAAGGACAAGGAATTGACAGTATTGCACGAGGATTTTGAATCCGCGCAAAAAAGAGTTAAGCCGAGCTTTTCCAAAATGGATGTGGAAAGATTGGAGAAGTTTAAGAGTGGCAAAGATACGAGTATGTACAGGTAAGTTGGGGAAAATGAGAATTGTTTTATTTGCACAGGCGTTTGCAATATTTACCGCAATTGCAATGATAGGGGTGTTTGTTGCCCCTCTCTTATTGGCAGAATATGGCACAACAAATATTTTATTCAGGTTTTTGCAGTTTGAGGCGCTTGCGCTTGGAATGGCCATAGTTGCAACAATTGCAATTCCGCAATTGACAGGGGTGCAGAAAGGGGAAAAAGTGCTTCTTATTACATCAGACCCTGTGAGCAACAGGATGACAATAAAAATCGCAACAGCGCTTGAAAATGCGAAATTAAACAAGGAGATTAAAATAGACTTGGGGGATGTTGTTGCCACAGGCACTGTGGAAAGCTATTCAGGAATTATTTCCCCTGCAAGAATAAACATAAAGCCTGAGCAAAATATCAAAGTAATATAAATTCTTGTTGGTGTAAGTGAATATGGGATTTTTTCCTCCTGGATTTAGGGTTGACAGTGCGGAATGGATAAACATCCTTACTTCAATTCTTGCAATTTCGCTTTCACTTACATTTGCAACAGGGGGGATGGGCATTGAGCCCGCTTATTTTGTGTTTTTGATTGCAGTGTTTGGAATTACTGTAGGCACTGGCTTTTTATTGCATGAATTGGCGCATAAATATGTTGCAATAAAATTCGGGTGCAGGGCAAAATTCCAGGCATGGGCTGCGGGTTTGGTGTTGATGCTTGCATTGGCAATTGTTCCCCAATTAATGGGATGGGGGAGATGGCCCCTTTTCCTGGCGCCCGGCGCGGTTATGATTTATTCTGCAAGAATGATTAGCTCGAGGGAGAATGGAATTATTTCTGCCGCAGGGCCTGTGACGAATTTATTGCTGGCAGCAGTATTTTTTTCGCTTTCCCTTCCTTTCGGAGGGGTGGTGGGAGTGATACTTTTATTTGGCGCTTATGCAAACATGATGCTGGCTACATTTAATTTGCTCCCAATATTTCCTCTTGACGGGGTAAAAGTAATTACCTGGAACTGGAAAATATGGCTTTTGATGTTTGGAATATCTATTTTGGGAACGGGCGCAATTGGGCTGGGATTATGAAAAAATTTGACGAAGGCGCGGAAGCAATACTTTTTCAGGAAAAAGTTTGCTCATTTGATGCGCTAAAAAAATTAAGGGTGGAGAAAAAGTACAGGCCAGAAGAATTGGATGTGAAAATAAGGGTGGGAAGGACCAGAATTGAGGCAAGATTGATGCATAAAGTGAAAAATGCGGGGGTGCTGTGCCCGTATGTGTTTGGAATTGGGGAGGATTATATATTAATGGATAAAATTAATGGAAAAACTTTGAATAAATTGAAAAAAGTGGATAAGAAATTGTATAAAATTGCAGGGGAGTATTTGGCTAAAATGCATAAATTGCAAATTGTTCACGGGGATTTTACTCCTGCAAATTTGATGTTGGGAAAGGATGGAAAATTATATGCAATAGATTTTGGATTGGGTTTTGTTAGCGGGGATTTTGAGGATTTTGCTGTGGATGTATTGACTATGGCAAATTCTGTTGGGGAGAAGGAGAGGGAAGAATTTTTTGAAGGGTATTTGGAATATGGGGAAAAGAGAGTAATTGAGAGGATGGAAAAAGTGCAAAAAAGGGCGAGGTATAAATTAAGAAAAAAAGGAGAATAAACTTACAGCTCGCCTACCCTTCGCTTCATCTTGCGCTTGAGGCGTTTCCTTCTTTTCTTTAGCCATTTCCAGCGCATTCTTCCTTTTTTCTTCCATTTCCTAGGTCTGCTTCCCAAAAATTCACCTATAATAAACTAATCACATTTAAGTTAGGTATGCGAATATATATTTAAAAGCATATATATGGCAGGGAGGCAAAAAAATGAACAAAAAAGACCAGGAAAAAAGAATATTTTCAGATATTGAGCAATTTTACGGAAATGTGAATGAGGCGAAAGAGAAGGGAGTGCCTTTGGATATTCTGGAATTGGCAAAAAAATATTGCGAAGATAGCAAATATTTTTTGAAAAAGGGGGATTTGATTACTGCTTTTGGATGCATTAATTATGCGCATGGATTGATTGATGGGTATAGGAAAAAAGA
>JBDRNY010000002.1:0-10963 GCA_043810635.1 Microcaldota archaeon
CCTGCCAAGCCCGTTAAAATTTTTCTTCTAAATATCAGGCTGTGGGTTCAAATCCCGTTTTTTCGGCGAACCGAAAAAAGGGCCCCATTTTGCGAAGCAAAATGAAGGCGGCAAACTTGTTTGCCGTATGTGTCCGAAGGACACAACACCTGCCAAGCCCGAATTAATCTCTTTTTCTTTTCCCAGAGGTTTTTCTTTCTTTCGCAAAGAAAGAAAAAGACCTATTTTTTCATCCTCTCATTTGCCCCGCTCCAAATTTGCGCCGCCAAAAATTTTCCCAAGCCTTGAGCGCACCTTCTCAATCACCTTTGTTGCGCTCTTTTCGCCTATTATTTCCGGGCGGAAGAAGATGGCAAGGTCTTCTTCGTGTATTTTTATATCGCAAGGTTTTGAGAGGAAGTGCATGAACTTTTTCCAGTAGCTTGTGCCGTGTATTGGGCCGAATTTCTTCTGGAGGCATTTTTTGCTTGAAAGCGCCCTGTCCAAAATGCCGCTCCGCTCCATCATGTGAAGGTCAACAACATCGCGCAGGAGGAGGGACCACTCGTCAGCAGCTCCGCGCGTTGCCAATGCGCGGATTTTCTCCGCGCACAGCTCTTCTTCTGCCAGCACTTTCACAAAAACGCCCGTAATTCTGGCAAAGCTGCCCGGGTAAAGCAACTTATACTTTTGCAGAATGGGAACCACCGGCTTGAATTTTTTTAGGGCTGGCTTGGAACATGGGCTGGAGTCAATGGCGCTGACAGAAATTTTAATCGGGATGCGCAGAAATTTTGGAGCGTCAAGGAGCTTTAAGATAAGTATCCTGCCCCCTTCGCGGTGCTTGTCACTCTCGGGATTGGCTATCGTAAAGCCAAGCTCCAAGAGAAGCTTCTCCAGCTGCGGCTGGTAGTTGCGGTATTGCTTTCTTGGCATTTTCCCTTCAAAGAGCGAAAAATCAAGGTCATAGCTGAAGCGATAGGGCGTGCGCCACGCCTTGATGATTGCGGTTCCGCCCTTGAGCACGAAACCAAACCGCAGCTGAATTTCTTTTATAGCGGCAGTAAGCAACAGGTCAACATAAATATTTTCGGCGGTAAAAGGGGGCTTTCTGGAAAGCTTGAGGGCGAGCTCGTGCAAATCCTCAAAATTTATTTTTTCCGCCATGTGCTCACTTTTCCAGCGCTGCAAGCATCTTCTTTGCAGAATGCCTGGGGTAGCATGACAAAATTATTGCGCGAATCTTTTTTTTGCTGCATCCATAACCCCCCAGCATATTCCTGGCCTGCTCCATGCCACCATGGCCGTGTACATGGAGGTAAAGGCAGTCGGCAATGCCCCTTTCCAAAGTGCAAATATTGTAGGCAATTCCCTTATGCTTATTGGAAATAATCCCGCACCCCCCCGTGATTTTGGCAGCTGTCTTTAGGAGCGCAACTTTTCCGAAAATGGGTGAATCAATTCTTCTGCTAACACGGCTGTTTAGCACGTAATATACTGAAACAGGCTGATGGATAAAGCCCGAAAGGCTCAGGGCGCTAACCCTCCCAAAATACCAGTTCCTGCCGAAGCCAACATTTAGCGCTGATGCAAGCAAGGCAAGGGCATCAAGCTTGAGAAATGAGCGGGTTCTCTCCTCCGGGTCAAGCACATAATAAACCCCCCGAAAGCCTTTTAGGGGCATGAGCCAGCGGGTGTTTATGAGCTTGGATATCCAGGGAAGATAATTCTTTCCGACAATTTCGCGCACATCTTGCGAGGTGCATATTCGCTTGCCCCTCTTTAAAAGAATCTCCGGCACATCGACGGTGTTCATTTTTTCACCAATATATCTACTTTAATATTTATTAAAATAAACGTATTGGTAATTTAAAAAGCTTTTGGCTCAACGCCGGGCAAATTGCAGAGCTTATTTTTTCATCCTTGAATTTACTTCGCTTTTGAAATCCTGTATTATATTCATGTAATTAATATAGCTCTCGAAGGGGGATTCATAGGGGGAGAAATAGTTGTGCACATCCTGGTCAGAAAGGGATTTTGTGCAGCAATAATACAAATGGTCGGAATTTTGCAAATGCCTCCATGTGCGCAATAATTCAGCATCATTTATTTCCTTAATCGGCTTTTCCAAAGAAGTTAATTCTGTCCAGCAGGAGCGCTGCATCTCATTTCCAAGCCAGGCAGATGTGTCTCTTTCCATGTCTGCCCAGGAAATTGTGCCGGGGCAGTCGATTTCGCCTATTGCTCCAATATTTTTTGCAATTTCAGAAGGGGTTGAAAATTTCAAATGCTTGTGCTTTTCAATTTCGCCGAATAAATTCCTTAAAAATTCCATTATGCCGGTGTCTGCCCAGTGGTGCTCGCCAAATGTTTCATAATCCATAAACAAATTCACGCAATCCCCCTGCAATGCAGAAAGCCAGTTTGCATATTTCGGCGCGGTAAGGGGCCATTCGCTCCATGTTTTTTGGGAAAAGCGGTAGCCGATGTCATCTGATAATTTGTAATGGCGCAGGAGAGATTTGATGCCATTGCACCCTTTTACAGAATAGAGGTAGGTTGGGGAGCGCCAGCCGAGCATGGATTCCAATCCTTCTGCCATAATTCCCTTGTAATCCATTCTTTCTGCAAGATAGGCGATTTCATTTGAAAACATTGCCTCGGTATTTCTCAATACGTTTGAAGGGGAGGCAAATTCAGATATTGCTTTTGAATGCAATTTCACCTGCTCGCAAAACTCGTCCTTGTTTGGAAAGATGGAGGAAAGGGAATGGTAATAAGTTTCGGAGAGAAATTCCACCCTTCCGGTGCGCGCAAGCGCGCGGAAAGAGTCAATCACTTCTGGGTTGTACATTCTCGCCTGCTCCAAAAATACCCCTGTAATTGAAAAGCTTAATTTTAATCCTGGGTGCTTTTCAAGCTGCTCAAGCAAAATTTTGTTTGTTGGAAGATAGCATTTGCCCGCGACTTTGTCCAATATTTGCTTGTTTAATTTTTCGTCAAAATAGCGCGGGAATAAATCTCCCCCGTTTGTGGAAAATATTGAAAATGGGGAAAGCCGCATCGGCTGATGAACCTGGAAATAAATGCATACCTCCATCCGTCTCTCACCCTTTGGAATGTTTACTAACAGCCTCTTCATAAACCTTTAGTGTGTTGATGGCGGTTTTTTCCCATGTAAGGGATTGCAAATCTATTTCAGCCATCTGAGTCATGGTGGCCCTGAGCTTGGGATATTTCAGCACTGCAATAATTTTTTGCGCCATTCCGTTAATGTCCCAGAAATCTACTTTTAATGCGCTTTTCACAACTTCAGACACTCCTGAAGTTTTGGAAATTATTACAGGGGTGCCTGATGCCATTGCCTCCAATGCAACAATTCCGAATGGTTCGGAAGTGGAAGGCATTACATAAACATCACAGGCAGAATAAATTTTCCTCTGCTCCTCATCCGGGAGAAAGCCGAGGAATTTTACATTGTTTGAAAGCCCTAATTCTATTGACAAATTTATAAGGAAGGGAAGAAGCCCCCCGCTTCCTGCAACAAAAAACATTACATTCTTTTCTTTTTCAAGCACTTTTTTTGCAGCATGCAAAAACTGCACAGGCCCTTTCTGCTCGGTCAATCTTCCCAAAAATAATACTTTCTTTTTTCCGTCAACAGATTTTGCAAGGGAAAAAACTCTTCCGACTTTATATTTTCCTGCATCAACTCCATTATATACAACCCTTATTTTTTTCTCATTCCCCCCGAGCTTTTTCACCTCCTCGGCAGTGCGCTTTGAAACAGCTATTATAAGTGCGGGCTGCTTTACCGCGTCCCTTTCAATATCCAAAATAACTTCCCAGGGGGAGGAAGTGCGGTCATATTCTGTGGAATGGATTGTCTGCACCAGGGGGCGCTTTATTTCAGAAGAGGCAAGAAGCCCTCCGCGGGCGGTAAGCCAATCATGGGCATGCACAATGTCATATTTTTCATTTTCATTTTCCCTTTTCACTGAATCTGCGGCAAGCTTTCCATATGCATCAACAGCTTTTAGCAAATCCTCGCCATAAGTCGCCATCCTTCCTTTTTTTGAATACCGGAAATAAGGGGTAAGCACGGTGCGGGAAACTTCAATGAGGCGGACATTCGGATGCGGGCTTTTCAGCTCCTTTTTTGTGGTGGGCATGAAAAAATCTATTTTATGCCCCATATCTGCAAGGCGTAAAGTAAGCTCATAGCAGTGCACTCCAAGCCCGCCAGATACAAATGGCGGAAACTCCCACCCCAACATAGCAATGCGCATATCCACTAAACCCTAATGCAAAAATGGATTGATTGCTTTTAAATTTAACCTAAAAAGAAGAAGGCGGCTATTGCCCTTCTGCTATAATTACTATATATACTGTGTGCTTTAATTTGTTGGAAAAATTACTATAATTACTATATATACTGTGTGCTTTAATTTGTTGGAAAAGCCGGTTTTGCCTTGTTATTTGTCGGCTTATCCGCTTTCTGCTATTATTACTATGTCTGCAGTATGTTTTAATGCTGCTGAAAAGCCCGGCTCTGCGCCTATTACTATTGTTTCTTTTCCCAATTCTTTTGCTTTTACCAATACAGGGCGGAAATCTATGTCGCGTGTCATCAAGGCAATGATGTGGATGTTTGGATTATACACCTGGCAAATCGAATCAACTGCCATTGTTACATCAACATCCCCCGTGGATATTATCGGCTCATAGCCCTGGTTTGTAACAGCTTCTATTAATTTGTCCGAGGCATATTGGTCTAAAAATAATTTTGCAACTTTTATATGCCCGTATTTCTCAACTTCCTTTCTTACTTTAAGCAAATCAAGGCGCATGTCCCTTCTTATTACATTAGGGCCGTCCACCATCAAAGCAATATTTTTGTCAGGACGCTTTTTTTCCTTTCTTTTTAGCAGGGATTTTATTTTTTCCAAAACATCTGATGCCATAAATATAATTGCATAGCCACAGTTAAAAAATGTGTTATAACTAAATATTGAAAAACTTTCTTGCATTTTCGTTTGTTGCATCAATCGCTTCTTCAACAGGAATATTTTTTATTTCTGAAATCATTTTCGCGCTGTTAAAAGCATCTTCGCTTTTTTTGCCTATATAGGGGGCGTCAGATTCTATTACAAAATTTTCAATAGGAATTTTTTCAATTATTTTTTTCCTGTTTTTGCTTGGGAGGGGGGGAATTGAAATAAGCCATCCCAAATCTGCTGCTTTTTTTGCCTGAGTGAGATTTCCGCCAAAGCAATGCATTAAAACTTTTTTGCAATTTGCAGCCGAAAGCTGCTGCATGCATTCTTTTTCAGCTTTGCGGGAATGGATTATGAGAGGAAGGGTGCGGGCGTTTGCAAGGGAAATCATTTTTTCAAATGCAAAAAATTGCCTTTCCCTGTGCTCAGATGTTTTGCCCCAATGCTTGTCCAGCCCTACTTCCCCTATGCCAACAAATTTTTTTGCAAGGGAGGGATTTGAAAAAGCTTCTTCTATTTGCTTTTGAATGTCTTCAATTGCCATGTCAATATTGGGATATAATTCATTTCTTTGTATTTCCTGGGGGGCAAGCCCGAGCGTAAAATAGCCCTGCTCAAAAATAAGTATTTCGTCCATTATTTTGTTGTTTGAATCCTTGGAAAAGCCGGATGCAATAAAAGTGTGCGAAATATTGTCATCAACCGGAAAATGGCAATGTATGTCAAATAAATTTTTGTGTTCCATAAAATGCTTAAGGGAAAGGGTATATTTATATAGATGCCGAGAGTGGTAGAGAAAAAGGAGGGGTGGTATGAAATTTGTTATGCCGGTTATGGCAATGCTGCTGATGCTTTCTTCTATTTTAATTGCTCAGGATGCTAATGCAACCAATACAACAGGAGTTGTATTTACAGGCGCTGATGAAATTGATAGCCCTTGGGCTGAAAGTTCCAAAATTTGCATTTTTGTAAGGGAGTGGGTGCTTAAGGGAATGTTTCTTGTGGTATTGCTTGTATTTCTAGGAGGGGTTGCCACAATAAGCGGGGCAGCATTTCCGGAATGGAGAAATTATGGCGCTAAAATGGTGCTTGGCCCGATTGTTGCAATGGTGCTTTACGTGCTTGGCACACAGGCGCTCAGATTTTTCATGGGCACCACAATCTGCGGCATCGGCGTTTGAAAAAGGAGGCGGAAAATGGTTGAAGTGCTGACAGAGCTTATAACCAATCTCAACATGCTCACAAACCTGTTGCTGATGATAGTAATGGTTGTGTCGCTTGCCATGATTGCCTACCCTGAGCCGAGCGTAAGGCATAATGGCATCATTGCATTTCTTGTTACATTGCTTGCAGCAGCGCTTACCAACCTGCCAATAAGCGTGGTGTAATGAAACTACCCAAAGCAATAGGCAGTGCATGCGCAACCCTGATTTTTGTTTTTCTTTTGCTTGCGCCGGAAGGGCTGGCATTGGTTCCGGGGGAGTATACTGATTATGTTTATGAAACAGATTACAATTACCCGCAGGAGCCGGCCCATATTGAATTAAACTGCTCGTTTTTTTACACAGATGACAATGCATGTGATTTGCTTGAAAAAGTGCCGAACAGCTCAAAAAAGAGCATTGTTTTGGGAATGATAAGAAAGCAATATCCCGATGAAAACCAGGATTGGGTAAGGTATTGGAATAAGCTCCTGCCTGTTGGAAGATATTATGAAAACGCCACAATAGAAGAGCTGAATATGAGCGACGGAATGCGGGGGGAAAACGGCTCTTTGAAAAATACATGGTTCCGGCTTATTCACATCTACCCCTCGGTATTTGATGAAAAAGACGGATATTATTATGTGCCAAAGCAGGCATTGCTTCTTACAAAATCAGAAATTGATTTTGTGGTGCCAAACCCCCAGGAAGGGGAATGGTGCAAACAAAAATATGATATCAGCGGTTATGATTATGAATTGAAAACAAAAATAAAGGATTTTGAAACAACAAGCCATATAATCCCCATTTCCGGCATTCTCTGGCCTTCTGAAAAAGCAAACCTTACCCTTGAGCTTAATGCAATCGGAAAATACAGCCACAATTTGTCTGCATGGGCAAATGAAACAGAATGCGTTGGCGCAAATTGCACCATAACAACAGTATGCAAAATAAACCAAAGCAGTGATGTGGAAGACATGCTTAACCTTTCGGCGGATTTTCCGATAAAAAGATATCCAGATGCATTTTATTATGATAATAAATTGGCAGTGCCTGCCAGGGGGTTTGCAAAAGGGATTGTGGATTTGCAATTGCCGGAAGATTTTCTTTATTACCAGATTAGTGTGAAGGGGCAGAGCTTTGTGCTGAGAAAAAATGAAATTAAAATCGTATCAAGGGGGGAGGTTTACCCCGTGCTTCAGGTAAATTTAATTTCAGCCCCTTCAAAATCAGGCACTTTGCATATAACATCATTGAATGAAAGCGTGCAGGGGGGAGTGTATAATGCGCAAATAAAATACAAAGTGTTTGTTGAAAGCCCGGATGTAAAAGAGTCTGACTGCTATTTCTATGTTTTTACCCCGTTCGGAATAAGGGAAATTGAAGATGCGTGCAGGACAATGAGGTCTAATGCAAAGCTTGAGCTTAGAATATTAAATATAAGCAATGGGGAGGCGATAGTGGTTGCAAAAGTGAGGGACCAGCTGGAAAATCCTGTGGAAGGAATTCAGGTTGAATTTTCTGGGGGGCAGAGCCCGCAGAGAAAAACAACAGATGCTGAGGGAAATACAGAAGTAATAATACTCCAGCGGGAATCCACCCAGACAATTGTTGCGGAAATAATAGAATCGGAAAATGTTGCTGGCGCAAAAGACACTATATTTATTCCAGGCAAGGGGGCAGGCCCTGAAGGGAAAATTCAGGTGCTGGATTTGCTTTGGCAGGCCTCGCCAATACTTTTAATAATGCTAATTGTTAGCACTATGTTAATGTGGGTGATGAAAAAGCGCTCTAACACAGCTTGGGCTTTAGCGCCTCTTCTTATTATTGCAATCCTTTCCTCGAATATATTTGCACAGGAAACAGATGGAATAGATGAAATTGATGTGCAGGCAACATTGGATGCGTGCAAAAATTATGATTTTGACAATGCAGTAAGGCATTTCGGGGAGTGTGCGGAAGCATACAGGATTTCAACGGAATTTTCCGCAATGAGAAGGACAGCTACAGTGCTTGTTGCAAATATTGCGCCCCTTATTGTTGCAAACCCAGACATTAAGCCGTATAAGTCTGCTTATATTAATATGGTGCTTATTGCACTTGCATTGTTCAGGGTTGCGTGGGCATTTAATTCATTGTATTTGATATTAAACATATTCAACCCCACAAAGCGCTCCCAGGCGCTTAACCAATACATGTGGCTTATTGTGTTTGTTATTTTTGTATATGCCTCGTTTTCAATAGTGCAGGATACAATATCCGCGGTAAATTCAGTATCTACATGGATTGTTGGCACAGATGCGGCAAGCACCCTTTCCCAGGCAACCCTTTCAGCAGAATTTATTGTTGAAAATTATGAAATGCTTAAATTAATGCTTCCTTTCCTTAATTTGTCATACTTAATTCTGCTTGCAAGGTATATTACGGTTATAGGGATGATTTTGTTTTTCCCATTTAGTTTGCTCTTGTTTTTCACATCTGCAACAAGAGGGTTTGGAAAAGCTGCGCTTACAGTAACATTTGCAGCGCTTGGGCTGGGGGTGCTTAACGCGATTTTATTGCTTATATATAATATATTGCTGAAAACATCAGACCCTGCGCTTAGCGGAAGTTTTGCAACAACATTCTTTTCCGCATCATTTATTGTATTTTTCGGATTTGTAAATTTGGTGGTGCTGTTGATAGCATTTTTCTCAGGAATTGTGTTTATAGGGAGGGGGAATAGCTGATGCCGGGGTACAGGACAATTCCTACAAAGGATACGTTTGATGTGGACGAAAAGCTCGGGGGAATGATTACTGTAAAACAGCTTGCATACATATTAGTCAGCTTTGTAATTACTTATGCATCATTCGTGGTTTCAAACGAAACCATGGGAGGTTCCTCGGATTCTATATTTATTTGGGGCACGGTGCTTTTCCTTTCTTTGATGTTTACTTTTGGAAATGTTGACAAATGGATTATTGCAAGGGTTGGGTATTATTTCACTTCAAACCATGCAAGGCTTGAAAAAAATCCGAATTTGCTCAGGAATGTGAGGGCTGAGGAGGAAGATAAAATAATCACTCTTGACGGGAGGGTTGCTGCGGTTCTTAAAGTGACTCCGATTAATTTCCCGCTTCTTTCAGATGACGCAAAAGAGGGGAAAATTGCCGCATATGAAACATATTTGCGCCAGCTTGTCTACCCTATAATGCATTTGGTGCATTCTGATGAGGTGGACACAAGCGGGTATTTTTCAATAACAGCAAGGGATGCTGGAATGACCGAAAAAAAAGGCATAAAAAAAATGGAGGAATATGCGGACAGCCACATAAAATTCCTGAAAACCTATTTGAAAAGAAACAAGTCCAGGACAAAAAACCATTATGTTGTGCTGCAGGTGCAGGACCCGAGGTTTAAAACCCATGTAAAAAGCCCGGAAGCGGGCTCTTTCAGGAAGCTTTACATAAATATTAATGCATTTTTAACAGAATTCCGGCTGCTTAATTTGTTTTACGGCGGGAAAATATTCGGAAGGCCGCCTAATTTTGTGCAAATAGACGAAGTGGGGGAGAGGATGATATTTGAAAACACAAATATTATTCCTGAAGAGGTTCCGGAAAGGTGCAAAAGAATAGGGCAGATATTGCAATTTGAATCTGCTGTTGCAATGCTGAAATATGCAAGAAAGCAGAGGAAAAAATATTATTATGGAAAAGCTGATTTGAGCACCATGCTGAAAAAGCAATTCAGGGATATGCCGCTTTTGCAAAGGGAAAAAGAATTTAATATTGAAGAGAGGAGGCAGCATGTGGGAATTTCGGGCGGAAAAACAAGGTGGGCGTTTGACGAGGCGGAAAAGCACATAGTAGTGTTGTCTGACAAGCTGGAAGCCGCGGGATTGCATGTGAAAAGGGTGAGGGGGGAGGAATTGTACGGCGGAAAGCACATGAACCTTACCCGCGCGAGCAAGATAAAAGTGACTCCGGAATATATGAAAGTGGATAATACATACATGAATGTTGTTTATGCAACCGGGTACCCCTACCAGGTGAATTTGGGCTGGCTTTCAAACATTGTGGACGGAAGGGAGGATTATGATTTGACAATGTATGTTTACCCTGTAGGAATAAATGAAGCCATCAGGACATTCAGGAGCGCAATATTGAAATTGTCAACAGAAAAAAAGGCAAGGGCGGATTATCTTGACCCTGAAACAGAGCAGCATTTGGATGATGTTACCAAATTTTACACAAACATCGTTTCAGGAAAAGAAAAATATTTCCAGGCATCCATTTATATTACATCAAAAGCGAGCAGCCCGAAAAATTTGGATACTGTGCTTGAAAAATGCAAGTCTGATTTGGCGGGAGCGTCAATAGACTACAGGATTGCGAATTACAATATGACAAGGGCTGTATTTTCAACAAGATTGACTGGGTATGATTTGATAGGGAAGAAAAGGGAATTTCCCTCCTCTTCGCTTGCGGCAACATTTCCCCACATTTCCTCCTCGCTTGAAATTGACAATGACGGCATGTTTTTTGCATTTGACTGGATGGATGCGCCAATAATACTTGATTTGAGGAAGCTGCCCAACCAGCACATATCAATTTTGGGTGAATCGGGCTCCGGAAAATCTTATTTTGCAAAAAGCATTTTGCCAAGGTATTTGATGAAAGGGTACAGGATGTTTGTTACAGACCCGGACGGGGAGTATGTCAAGCTTGCAGAGCATTTCGGGGGGACGGTGTCAAGCGTCGGGCCAAAGCACGGCACATACATAAATCCGTTTGAATTGAG
>JBDRNY010000003.1:0-3118 GCA_043810635.1 Microcaldota archaeon
TCGCACTCATAATCCAAAACACTGAAGCAGAGCAATTGAAATTAACTAACGTTTCAATGGGCGGCACTGGTTTCACAGCTTCCAAACTACCAAACCAATATTTTTCTGCAGGCGAAAAGCACAACCAGACATTGGTATTTACCGGAAGCACCTGCGACTCAGGGAATACATACGAGCTGTATGTAAACTTCACCTATGACAATTCAGACGGGACAATACAAGACCAGATGGAATACGGAGCAAAAACTTTGGTTGGCAAGTGCAGCTAACTGAAGTAAAAGGTGTGATGGATGCCTAAAAAAGGTCAAGGAGCTTCTGAATATTTGGTATTGCTGGCAATAGTCCTTATTGTAGCTATTGTTGCAATAGTCTTGGTCGGAGGGTTTGCAGGTCTTGGTGGAGGAGCAAGAGAGACGGAAAGCAAGCAGTACTGGTCAGGTGCTACCCGCCCCTTTACTATCCCCGAATACTCCCAGCAAGGGAACACTATATATCTAACCCTGAAAAATATGGAGCCTTACAAACTGGTGATTACAAACATAACCATAACAAGCCCGTATGGTACAATAGTCGACTCTTATGACAATCAAACAATTTCTTTCAAAGGCGGAGCCAAAAAAACCATTACTGACTTTGGCATTGTCAATACAAGTTATGCATGCAATACAACCAGCTATGATTACTATGAATACGGAGTGGTTATCACGTACAGGACAGAGAACGGCATTGTGAAATCCCAGTATGGCGAAAAACCCCTTGTAGGAGATTGCATTGTAACATGAGAGTTGGTATAATGTCCCCCCCTTCTTTTTCTTTTTCCCAACCTTTAGGCCAGGCCGCAATGGAATATATTGTTATAATAGCCATTGTACTTTCCATTGCAATCATAGTTTTGGGAATATCTGGCTTTTTCCCTTCATTTACATATTCTGCGCAAATGGGAGATTCTGCGCGCTACTGGTCTTCAGCAGCTTCTCCTATAGCAATAATTGATTTCAAACAAACTGCTGACAATTTTTCGGCAATTATTGAAAACAGGGCGAGCGCAAATATACAAATAACCGGCTTTGCTCTTTCCACAGAAGACGGCACTTATACTGAAACAGGCTTTTCCTCGCTCCCGCCCGGTGGCAGGTCTAGTGTTTCTTTTAACACCCAAAGTTGCAGCGGAAGAAGGATGCTTATGTATGACGTGCAAATAAGCTATGATACAGATCATGTATCCGGGCTTAATCAAAAAGGGCTGAAGCAATTGTATGTGCAATGCACAGATTGATTATATTGAAAAAATTCCGAATATTCCTTCCAATAAGCTTTCAATAAAGCCCTTTTCCACAACTTCTGTTTTTTCCTTTATTTTCGGAGCCCCGAAATTGTAAGCACCACTTCTTTCAACATTATTTAAAATAACATATTCTCTTGCAACATCCCCGTTGTATTCAGAATTCAGCATCCACCCTATTTTTACAAATTCCCCTTCTTCAAATATTTCGTCAGGATAGGTATTTTCAAACCCTATCTGCTTTGCATTATTTGCAATTTTCTTCGGCACTTTTTCCCATAACATATATTCCTTTCCGTTTTCCTTTTCTTCCCCCCCTACCTGAATTTCCACCCTTGTCCCAACACTTCCGTCAGCCAATTCCATTCTTTCAAATATTCTCTTATATCCTTCCCTTACATCAATAGTAATTTTCCTTTCAAATTCGCTTTCCTCATAAATATTTTCTTCATAATTTTCAGAATATATTTTCCCCTCTTTTTCCGTGCCTATTTTGCATATATCAATTTCAAATATTTTCTGCCCAAAATTATATCCATTCTTCTCTGCAACAATATCATATTTCCCCCTATCCTTAGGGCCGAATATTGCCCATCCCTTCCCGTCTGCCTGCACTTCACTTACATATTTTCTTCCGCCCGCATGGCTGTATAATTTAACTTTCGCACCCGGAAGAGCTTTTCCCCTAAAAAATATTTGCACTTCTATATTTTCACTGTCACATGCTTTCTTCATCTTAATTTCAATCCTATTTTCCCACTGGTAAAAATCATCTCTTGTATCTTCAAAAGTATCCAATGCTTCTCCTGCCGGCCTGTCGGTTGCCTGCTCCCACCTTTCATCAGGTTTAGCATCTTCTTTATCCACCCAAACACTAACATTTTCCATTCCTTCATAATAAGGGTCATCTGAGCAGCCGCACTTTCCCCCTTTTATGCATGCGCAATAAGCGCTAACGCTGCCCATAACAAGTAAAAATGCCACTAACACAGCCAAAATATGTTTCATAACCCTCACATATTAATACTCTCTAAGCCTTTATATATTTAACTCTTTTTAACATTATTTATAACCAATCAAAAACAGCTCATCCCCTACAAATTCTCCCCCTGATATTTCCCTTTGTAAATTTCCTTTGCCTCTTTTTCCAATTTAATAAATATTAATTGCACAACTTTTGCATTCTTATATATCCTAATTCCCGCTGGGTTTGATATTACAAGCAATGCCTCGCTCCTCCCCTCATACCCCGGATCCCATACAGCCGTATTTACAGTTGCCCCGCACCGCAATAATGAGGAGCGCGGCCTTGCAATTGCCGCAGCATCTTTTGGAATTGAAACAATTTCATTAAATATTATTTTGTATGCGCCCGGCTCAAGCTCAATACTGCCGTCCTCTTTCCATTTAATCTGGTGGCATTCGGGAATTTTTCTTTTTGAATTGTCCTCATCAATAACCCCCATTCCGTCAAACCTCCACACGCTTTCAACAGACAAATCCACTCCTGCGGGCTGTATCTGCCCCTTCTGCCTGGTGTTTTTAACCATCCCCTTTGCTTCAACATCCTTCCCTTCAATTATCATAACTTAATTTCCACACCAACAAATAAAAACCGCCTCCAACAAAACTATTGTATAACTAATTACGGTGTTAGACATGTTGCGCTCTCCGGTAATATGCATTTTGGCCCATGTAGACCATGGCAAAACTTCCATCTTGGATTACATTAGAGGAAGCGCTATTGCAAAAAAAGAGGCAGGGCAAATTACTCAGATGATTGGGGCATATTATCTGCCTAAAAAAACAATTGTAAAAGTTTGCGGCCCCCTTGCG
>JBDRNY010000004.1:0-15362 GCA_043810635.1 Microcaldota archaeon
GAAACGTGCAATTTTCAAAAGAAGAATATTTCAAGCACAAGCAAAATCTATTAGCCCAAATAAGGGACGAATTAAAGAAAAAGAAAGAGCTTCCTTCGATAATAGACATGCTGGGTGGAAAAATATGAAAGAAATAGAAGATGCATTTTCAGCAGTTACAAAAACCATCCTCGGCAAATCCCTTTCCCCTATTGATGATTATAATGATTGGCTCACTTCAAATTTAAGGGAAATGCCAAAGCACAAATCTGCAATAAGCGACAGGGAAATGTATGACCCGCCCCTTGTATTTTACAAGCCCGTCCTTCCGACAGAAGTAAAGCTTGATGAGGCAATGGAAATCGGAAAAAAAGACATTGGAAAAGAAAATGCGCTGAAAATAAATTTGCACAATGCCTCCCGCCTTCTCAAATCCATACTTTATTCCACCCCTGAAAGGGAAATGGGGCAAAACATAAACAATGTTGAATGCAGCATGCTTATTGATTCAAGCCACAATTACAGGGTAATTTCATTTTCCCACTGCAAATTATGCGCCTACTCCTTCTGGCCCCGCCAATCCGAATATTTAATCGGAGTTGATACAGTTTTCTCCTCCAAATTCTGCCTCAAATGCTACAATTCAGTAAATTTAACCCGCTGCTTTGAAACATCCCATTCCTCCCATTGCAGTGATTGCTATTTTTGCCACAATTGCGACGGATTAAGTGATTGCATGTTTTGCACAAATGTAAAATCCATGCGCTATGCAATATTTAACAAGCAATATCCAAAAGAAGAATATATGAAAATCAAAAAAATCGTATTAAATGAAATTGCAGTTAAATTAGAAAAAAACAAAACTCTTGATTTAAATATATTCAACATAGGGTGCTATAAAAAATGACAAATGTAAATGATGCCTGGAAAAGCACATGCAAAGTCCTGCTGGGGGATTCCGTAGGGGATATGCAGGATTACATCACTTACCTGTCCGAATATATAGAACCAACCTGCGAAAGCACATCCGCCCTCTCCTCAAAGAAAATAACCGTGGCATTGCCCCACTATCGCAAAGGCGCAAAATTTATCTCAAATGACGAGATGGGCAAATACAATGAATATTTAAGAAAAGAAAGCTTGGATATAAACCAAATAAAAGACATTGACTCGCTGGTTGATTCTATTAAAGAAAAATTCTATTATGCCGGCAACCAAATAACCGGCAACAGCCGCGAAGTTGAGGATTCGGATGTGTGCGCAAATTCACAACATATATACAAATCCACCGAAATTTTCGACAGCAAATACATAGCATTCTCAAGCCTGTGTAGGTATGGGGAATATGTTTTCGGCTCAAACTGGATAGGCGAATCAAAATTTCTGATAAAATGCCACTCCACATACAGACAAATCCGCTGCCTTGAGACAATAAAAACAATGATATCCTCCGATTGCTATTACACCGCAAACATTGAAGGGTGTGCAAACTGCATGTTTACTTTCAACCAAAGGAACAAAAGAAACCTGATAGGAAACCTCCAGCTGTCCCAGCAGGATTATCTTGAAAAAAAAACAAAAGCTGGTTGATGAATTGCGGGAATTATTCATCAGGGACAAAACGATTCCAAGCCTTGTGCAGATTCTAAGTGGTGCAAATGACCGATGAAATTGAAAACTCATTCCAGGTAATTTGCAAAGTCCTGCTAGGGAACAAGCTATCAAACCTTCATTCTTATTCCAAATGGCTGTGGAAAAACATCCGCGAGCCTGTTTTAAGCAAGTCTGCCGTCAGCAAAAAAACCGTGTACAGCCCTCCCCTGGTTTTCTCCCCCATAATAACCCCGACGGCAGTAAAGCTTGAGGAGTCCTTCGAGCTTGGAAAAACCGCCCTGAACCGGGATGAAGTTCAAAAGCTGACAATAAAAGATGCAAACAGGCAAATAATAAAAATAAAATACCATAACCCCGAATTCAATATCGGCAAAAACATTGAAATTTATGAATGCGGCTCAAGTGCAAATTCAAGCTTCTGTACGCACGGCTATTCGTTTGTAAACAGCAAATTCTGCGCTTACTGCTTCTGGGCAAGGGATTCTGAGTGTATATTCGGCTCCGATTTTGTATTTTCCTCCAAATTCTGCCTCAAATGCTACAGTTCCCTGAGTTTGAGCCGATGCTTTGAGGTGAGCAGCTCAACAAATTGCTCTGACTGCTATTTCTGCCACAACTGCGATGCCTGCACAGAATGTTTATTTTGCACAAATGCAAAATCGCTTCATTATGCAATTTTTAACAGGCAGTATCCAAAAGAAGAATATCTGAAAATAAAAAAACTAGTATTAGCCGAAATTGCCTCAAAATTAGAGAAAGAAAAGAAATTTGATTTAAGCATATTCAACATCGGCTGCAAAACCAAATAATTTATATATTTATATGTATATATCTAAATATATATGTATGGGTGATTTTTATGGGAAATGTAATGATAGCCCTTGATGATGAGGCTGAAAAGCTTTTGCGCTCGCTCTCATTAGAAAAATACGGCGGCAAAAAAGGCTCAATCAGGCTGACTGTAAAAGAGGCGCTCTTATTGCTAAAAAAAGAGAAGCGAAAGGAAAAAAGCATGGGAAGGTTTAGGAGGTTTATTGAGAGAAGGAGAAAAAAAGGCATAGCCAGCGGATATAAGATGTACAAATCAAGGAGTGAGATTTATGACTAAAGTGCTGGTGGATTCCAACATAATTATATATTCCCTTCTAAAAGGCCAGGGTGGGAAAACAAGCTCCTCTCTTGATGCTATTGAAGAGCTTGCCCAAAAAAATTCCCTTGTTCTAAGCTCCCAAAATCTGGCGGAAGTTTCAAGAGTAATGACAGAAAAGGCAGCAAAACCGGCAAATCTTGATGAGTTAAAACAGGATATCAGAGACCTAGCAAGCTCCTCACAGATGCTCCACTACACTCTTGATACAGTCTTGGAAGCATTGAATATATCAAAAAATTCCAAGGTTCATTTTTTTGACGCTTTGCTAGCGGCTACAATGAAAGAGAACTCAATATCTCAAATCTATACTGAAAATGTTCGCGATTTTTCAAAAATTCCCGGAATAGTTGCAATAAACCCCTTTATTCAAAGTGGCAAAAATGGAAAATCTAAATAAAGTTTTCAGGCAAACCTGCAAAACAATCTTCGGCAAAGAGATAGGGGATTTGAAAAAATTATAAAAAAACAAGGCTCTTGACCTAAATATATTCAACATCGGGTGCTATAAAAAATGACAAATGTAAAAGAAGAAGTAAATAAGGCATTCCAGGAAACATTCAAAATAATATTCGGCGAGTGCAACCTTGAGCTTGATGAGCTCAAGGAGTATCTAGTCTCCCAGCACTATATGCCCCTCTCTATAAAAAAATCAAAAGTTTCAGGCAAAGAAGTGTTTCTTTGCAACAACAAATATTCAAAAGACTCGAATTTCATATCACAGGATGAATTAAGCCTGCAAAAGCCAGAGCCTCTTGATATAAACCAAATAAAGGATTTGGATTCAATAATCGAGTCCTTGCGCGAAAATTTCAATTACTGTGGAAACAAGCTATTTGGAAGATGTGCAAATATTGAGAGATGCGACAATTGCACTGATTCCATCAACCTCTACAACTGCCATACTATTCTCAACTCAAAAAACCTTGCCTATTGTGAGTATGTGCGGGATAACAGTGAGAATGCCTTCGGCTCCGCGCATTTTCTTAGGGGGAGGTTCCTCCTGCGTTTTATAGGGGGAGACAATAGCTCCCGCTGCTTTGAAACCTCAACCGCAGTAAACTGCTCCGACATATATTTCTCATACCAGTGCATCAACTGCTCTGAAACAATGTTTTCATTTAATGTGCGCTCAAAGAAATATTGTATAGGAAACACCGCTCTTGAGAGGGACAAATATCTCTCTATAAAGAAAAAATTGCTTGCAGAAATGCGCGAATACATAGAAAAACACAAGAGATTTTATTCAATCTATGATTTTTCCCAAAAATTTGATTCTATTGTGCAAAAACCTCATGTTCCAAAAATACCAGAAGAGCCATTTGATATATTACCAGTTCAGAAAGCCTTTGAAACCACAACAAAAGTGATTCTTGCAAAAGCGCTTGGGAAAATGCAAAACTATGAGAAATTTTTGCAAAAGCGCCCAGATATAGTCAAGCACTCAAAAAGCATATTTGGCAACACTCTCTATTACTCCGACTACTTTAGAACTGGCTTTATCCCAAAGGAGCGCCTGATAAACGCGGACGAGATTGACTATGCAGGGGCGGCAAAGGTGCAAATTGAGCCTGATGATGATTTAAATTCAATTCTAAAAAAAGCCTCCTCAATCGCCTTTTATTCTCCCGAGCTAAAAGAAGGGAACAATCACAACAACAGAGAAACTCCTATCATATATAATGGAAGCGACGGATACAAGATGGGAGATATCACCCATTCCAAAAAATGCGCCTACTGCACCCACGCCTCAAAATGCGAGGCTGTCTTCGGCTCCTCAATGCTCATAAATAGCTCAAAATACTGCCTTCGCTGCCACGACAGCAACAAATTAACCGCCTGCATGGACTGCGATTCCTGCTCCAATTGCTCTTACTGCTATTTCTGCCATAACTGCGAAGGGCTAACTGAGTGCATGTTCTGTTTCAATACAAAATCACTTCGTTATGCAATAGGAAATGTTGAGGTAGGGAAGGAAAAATACATGAAAATCAAAAAAATGGTATGCGATGAAATAATAAAAAGATTGGAAAGAGACGGGGATATTGGGTTTGATATTTACAATATAAGGTGCTACAAAAATAACCACTTCTGATTATTGTGTTTTGCCTGCAACAGAAGCATATGCCATCTTTCCACCCGTTCTCAAAAGCTAAGCAAAAATAGCCACAGCGGCACAAGCTGAATTGCCCTGCCGTCTTTTGTTTTGTGCATTTCAATTTTGTCTTTCGTTACCACTATTCCGTATTTCACTTTCTTAAAATGCCTGAAAAAAGAACAAATGCCTTTAAAGTCCTCCGATTTTATTTGGTTTTGGTATTTTACTTCAATCGGAATTGACCCTTTGCCAGCTGATTCCGCTACAAAATCAACCTCATAAGTATTTTTCCAGTAGAAGACGCGAAACCCTCTTTTTGCCAAATGCGTGAAAACAGAGTTTTCGGCTAAGGAACCAATATTTGCCAAGCCAAAGTAGCTTGTATGGAAAATCGGGTCAGCCAGCATTATTTTTTTCTCCTTCCTGAACTGCTGCGCAGTGCTTTTTGCATAGTATTCCACAAGAATGAGAAGGCACGATTCCTCAATATAATGCAGATAATTTTGAGTGGTGTTTTTGTTTTCCTCCACAGCATCTGCAATCTTGCGGAAGCTGAAGCGCTGACCTGCGTTTTGCATAAGGAACAGTGCTACCTTCTCCAGATTCTTAACATCCTTAATTTCCCAAAGTTTCACTATGTCTTTGTAGATTATTTTATCCAAATATTCCTTTGCTATCTGGTTCTTTTTTTCCGGCGCGGCAAAGACAACCTCTGGAAATCCGCCAAACTCAAGATATTCCTGCAAAAGCGCATCCAAGCCAAGCCGGAGGAGCTTCTTATAATCCCGTTCAAAATCCTTTTCCAATTTTGGCAAGGCAATTTTTTTTGCCAAGAGGAATTCTTCAAAGGAAAAAGGGCTGACATTAAGTGGCATCATTCTGCCTGTGAGAAACTGCAGGTCTTTGCTTGTTCTCAATGTGGCGGACGAGCCGGATATTAGGAATTTAACCTTCCCCTTATACATATCGTACAGGTTTTTGCACTGCTGCTCCCATCTGTCATAACACTGGACTTCATCCAAAACAATGAGCTTTTTCCCATCCCCAAGCAAATCAAAAACTTCTGCAATATCTGAAAGATATTTGAAAGATTTGCGGACTTTTACATCATCACAGTTGACAAAGAGGATGTTTTGAGGTTCAATTTTCTTTTCCTTAAGCAGGGAATCAAGAACTTGGTAAATAATGGTTGTTTTGCCTGAGCGCCGAATTCCACTTATCACTTGGACGAAGTCATCATCAATCCATCTTAGCATCTCATTCAAATACTTTTTCCTTGGAAACCCTACCCAGGATGAGGGCACCTCCTGCGTCCTCCACCATGGGTTTAATATAACAAAGAGCGAAAGCCTTTCTGAAACCATATGTTTATTTAGGGGAAAAAGAATAAAAACCTATCTTTTGGTCAGTCAATTGACCAAAAATGCTATAAATTTGGCTATTGCATTGACCAAGAACGGTTCAAAAGCTTTATGTTTTGTTAGTCATAAATGACAAGATGACTCAAGTATAAAAACTCCAGGATACTTAAAAAATAAGTAAACAACAGTATTATATACTTCCTTATGCACATCTAATAGTATATTCAATATACATTGGGTGATAGTATGAATGTTAATTTAGGTGCGCCTTACGAGGAGATTCTGGAAAAAATAATTACCAGGGAATATGCCGGGAATAAAACCGAGGCTATTAGGCAGGCAATATCTGCCTATTGGAGAGAAATTGGGGAAGAGGAAGCAAGGCTTGTGCGCAAGGGCATAGAGCATGAGATGAAGAAAATCCGCTCTGGCGAGGTGAAAACAATACCCTTAGAGCAAATCAAGAAAAAATATGGGGTGGAGTAATGGGTGTTGAATTCTCTCCCCGCGCCGACAAGGATTTATCAAAAATGGTACAAATCCTTTGGATAATTTATTACATCGGCTTTTGATTGTCAAATTGTGTTTTCTCCCCTTTATATGGCACAAATTTCTCGCTTCCAACATGAATATGCTCCCAGTCTTTTACATCCACCACTTTAACCTTCATTGGCAAAACATATTTTGTGCCGTCAAAAAGGCGTATAATGCATTCCCTTGTGTGCAATTTGACAAACATCTCCCTTTTTGCCTCTTCCAATTCAGAGGGGGAAACATGCTTTTTGAAAAATTCCTCAACTTTAATTTCCATCATTGAGGAAAGCAGCCTTGCATCCTCTTTTGTAACTTTAAATGATATAATATTTCTTGCATTTGATATCAATGCATCCAGCACAGGCTTTGACAATTGCCCCAAATACTGGGCAGATGCATACATATAAAGATGGAATTTCCTTGTTTCAGCCAATATATCTTTCACCACTTTCATTTCAACAGTTGGAAATTCATCCACTATTATAATGGTGTTTTTATCCAATTTCTCGCTTATGGCCATCAAATACATTTGATTGATTATCGCCCCTGCAAAGAAGCGTATAATCCTCCTCCCAAAGAAGTGGGGGTTGAATGAAACAACAGTCAATCTGTTGCTTTTAAGCACTTTATCCATTTTCTCAAGGTTTTTTGCCTTTCCCAAATAAAGCATATACTCCCCG
Source organism: Microcaldota archaeon (assembly GCA_043810635.1). Classification (GTDB taxonomy): domain Archaea; phylum Micrarchaeota; class Micrarchaeia; order Anstonellales; family Anstonellaceae; genus 1-14-0-10-45-29. The sequence goes on from JBDRNY010000004.1 coordinate 7,414, forward strand.
ATGAAATTGGTTACAGGCAAAATTGCATCATTGAAATGATGCATATAAATATCCTGAAATTCTTTGTCAAAAAACCTTTTTACCTCGTCATTTTGGCAGCTGGCAGTAAATTCCATCCTTTTTGAAGAATCTGTAAGCAACATGCTTATATTTTCAAGTGTCAGCTCCTCAATTTCTGCCAATAAATGCACTGAGTAAAATACCACCCTTTCTGCATATTTGCTTTCCTGCGCAATTGTAGAGGTAATCAGCTGCGCCACAAGCTGGGTAATTAACGGGCTTTTCTCCTTTCCCACATCAAATGGTTCCACATAATTTTCTCTAAAGTCGATTATTTTGGTTCCTTTGAACATTTTTGTAAATTCCCCGTGCGGGTCAATAAGCAAAATGCGCACATCTTTCCTTTTTTTCAATATTGCTTTTACCAAAATTTCAATTAACTTGGATTTTCCCCCTCCCGAAGTGCCTACAATTAAAGAGTGCTGCATCACATCATAGCTGTCCACACCTATTCTTGTCTCATCCTGCACAAAAATCGGCTCTGGAGAGTTGTAATATATCATTTTTGGAACAGGCTCAAGCAATTCTATGTAAAACAACGGGTTTTTTTCCAGGTCTATTTCCAAAAATTTGGTCGGGTTTGTGAGAAAAAGCATTCCCCTCTGCTTTTTGGAATTTATAAAACTGCCCATTCCATAATAAATTCCAAAAATTTTCATTATCCTGAATCTTATTTCCTCAACTTCCTCCTTTATCAGAAAGTCGAACATGTTGGTGCCGCCCACAAATTTCATTGTCGGGTAAAATTTGCTTCCCTTGATAAGCTCCAAAGCTTTTGGCTTTTCCACCCTAAAAGGAAATGAAAGAGCTGCCTGGGAATAGATGTTATCTTTATCTTCTATAAACATCTTTATTGTTTTGTCATATTTTTTTATAACCAACCCAATGCCCCTTATGGACATAATTTTAGAGGTGTCAATGGATTCAAACAGAGGAATATGCTTCCTGATAAGCCTGTCAAAAAATTTCCTATATTCTTCTGGCCCTATCTTCGGAGTATAAATTGACAATTCAGCATACATCTTCTTGCGTCTCGGCATGTAAATATAGACATTATACTCTTTATAAATCTTACCACAATCAGCCCACTTTTAACACACTATCTACTAACCTCTAACACTTATCCATCGAGGATAATATATAAATATCCTGCTATGCATATACCTATATGGGACAAATAACAGAAAAAGCAAAGAAATTGGCATCGTCATATAAAAATCCTTTAATTGCAGTATTGGGCTCCCACTCTGCATTAGATATATGCCAGGGGGCAAAAGTGCACCAATTGCCTAATTTGGTAATATGCCAAAAAGGAAGGGATGTTGTTTATTCAAAATATTACAAAACCCGCTCAACTTCAATAGGCAGTGCAGGATGCGTGGATTCAACATTAATGCTTGACAAATTTTCAGATATTGCAAATTCAAGTATAGTATTAAAATTGCAGAAAAAAGAGGCAATTTTCATACCCCACCGCTCGTTTTCAGTATATGTTGGGTATGATAAAATAGAAAATGAGTTTGAAGTGCCAATATTCGGAAACAGAAATTTATTGCGTGCTGAAGAGAGAAATGTCAAAAAAAACCAAAGATATTTGCTTGAAAAAGCGGGAATAAATATACCCAAAATATTCTCTTCCCCTTCTGAAATTGATACATTATGCATAATCAAGGCAAGCGAGGCAAAAAGAAAATGGGAAAGGGCATTCTTTTTTGCATCCACACCAGAGCAATATGAGCAAAAAAGCAAAGAAATGCTTGAAAAAGGAATTATTACAAAAGAGGGATTGGAAGAGGCATTAATTGAAGAATTTGTATTAGGCGCACCATTCAATTTTAACTTTTTCTATTCTCCGCTTACAGGAGAATTGGAATTGCTTGGAATTGACACAAGAAGGCAGACTAATTTGGATGGATGGCTCCACCTTCCTGCACAGCAGCAATTGGAATTAGCAAAAATTGCAAAAGTGAATAATATTGAAGTAGGGCATATTGCATGCACCCTCCGGGAATCATTGCTTCAAAAAGTGTTTGAGGCAGGCGAAAAATTTGTTAAAATATGCAAAGAAGAATATTCTCCGGGTTTGATAGGCCCGTTTGCATTGCAAGGTGCAGTCTCCCCCGCAGAAAAAGGGGAGGATATATATGTATTTGACGTGTCATTCAGGGTGCCCGGCTCCCCTGGCACAAGGTTTACCCCCTACACAGAATATTTGTTTGGAAAGAGCGCATCAGTGGGAAACAGAATATCTTATGAAGTAAAGCAGGCATTGAAATTAAATAAAATGGACAAAATTGTCACTTAGGTAATGTTTATGATAGAAAAAAAGAAAGTTTTGCAAGTGCTTAATTCTTATGACAAAAGCAAGTTATCCCTTGCAACATTGTGCTCCCATTCCTCGCTCCAATTATTTTACGGCGCAAGGCAGGAGGGAATGCATACTATAGGTTTAGTTACCGACAAAAAGCAGAAAAAAATATATACTGCATTTCCAAATGCAAAGCCTGATGAATTTATTGATGTGGAAGACCCTTCAAAATTTCCCGAGGAAGAATTGATTGAAAAAAACTCGCTAATAATACCCCACGGCTCTATTGTTGAATACACCGGCAATTTGCTGAATGAATTAAAAGTGCCGGTGCTTGGAAACAGGATGTCATTGATATGGGAAAGGGATAGGAGAAAAATGTTTGAATGGATGAAAAAATCCGGATTGCAAACCCCTGCAATATTAGACCCTGAAAAAATAGACCGCCCCTGTGTTGTAAAGCATTTGGGCGCAAAAGGCGGGAGGGGGTATGCAATAGTGCATTCAAGCGAGGAATTTCATTCAAAATTTAAAAATGCAAAAAATGTCATGGTGCAGGAATATTTGGTGGGAGTGAGGGCATACCCCCATTATTTCTATTCCCCCCTTTCAAGAAGCGGGTACAAGGCAAGCGGCGGGCATATTGAATTAATGTCAATAGACAGAAGGTTTGAATCTAATATTGACGAAAGCTACAGAACAATGATGGCAGGGGTGCCGATACGCGCCTCTTTTACAGTTGTAGGAAACGAACCCCTTGTATTGCGCGAATCTTTGCTCGGGGATGTGCTTGAGATGGGCAAAAATGTTGTAGAAGCGGCAGACAAATTATTCGGCGGAATACCCGGGCCTTTTTGCATTGAATTAATATGCGATGAAAATTTGGATTTTTTTGTATTTGAAGTTTCTGCAAGAATAGTTGCAGGCACCAATATCTACCCTTCCGGCTCGCCTTATTCTGTTTATTCATTTAAAGAAGAAATGAGCACAGCAAGAAGAATTGCAAGAGAAGTAAAAGATGCTGTCAAAAAGAAGATGCTGGATAAAATAGTTTATTAGAGGCTAAAAATCATACTCAAGCCCCTTCATTTCCTTCATTCCAATAATTTTTTGATAAATTGTATTTTCCGGGCTTCTTAGCTTTGCTTTTGCAAGCTCTTTCTCCTTTTGTTCAAGCTCCCAGAATTTGGATTCATTAACCGAATTTTCCAAATCATTTAGTATCTTTATGCATTTAATGTTATCCAGTATTATGTTGATTGTTTCCTTGTTTTGCTCATTTTTATCCTGCATGGCCAAATAACCTTGAACATACCCAAGCTGTTTTGATGAGGGCCATCTTCTTTTCTCCTCAAAATTTCTTAGCACGGAGTAGGCAATTCCCCTCATCCTCGAGCCTTTTTGGGTTATTTTGTGTATATACCCGGAATTCCACCCCAGGAATTGCAATGCTGTGTTGTAGAAAAAATCCCTGTAAATTCGCACTTTCTCATCCTGCAAATCCACTTTTGGCTCAAGCATCTTTTTCGGCATATCGAAAAGTCTGCGTTGGTTTTTCGGAACTTTTGAACTTCCTCTTGTTATTCTTTTTACTGCAGGTGCCATGTTGTAATTTATGTTTATTTGTTTATAAACATTGCTCTACTTAATCAACCCAATCTTCTGCCCAACTCTTTCAACAGCTCCTAATGCAAAATCCAAATCCTCTTTTGAAAAGTCTGCCCTTATTTGGGTGCGCACCCTTGCCTTTCCCTGCGCAACCATTGGAAATACTATTGGAAGTGCAAACACCCCCTCTTCAAACAGCCCTTTTGACAATTCTTTTGCCTTGCTGCTTTCCCCTGTCATTATAGGCACAATCGGAGTTTGTGAATTTCCAGTATCCAGCCCCATTTTACTTAATTTTTCCTTGAAATATTTGGTATTTTCCCACAATTTCTTCACTAATGTATCATCTTCATCCAATAATTCCATTGCAGCAGTGCATGCTGCAACAGTTGCAGGGGGCGCGCTGCCGGAAAGCAAATAAGTGCGTGCTTTGTTGTGCAAATATTCTTTTAATGTGTGCGAGCATGCAACCAATCCCCCCACCACGCCAAATGCTTTTGAAAATGTGCCCATTTCAGCTTCAATTTTTCCATGCACTTTAAAATGGTCAACAATTCCTCTCCCGTGGCTTCCCAGCACTCCTTCTCCGTGCGCATCATCAACCCATACAAATGCCTCATTTTCTTCAGCCAATTTCTGTATTTTATCAAGAGGGCATATATCCCCGTCCATTGAAAACACTCCGTCACTAATTACCCATATTTTCTTAAATTTCCCGCTTTTTTTCGCTTCTTCTAATTTTGCAGCCAAATCATCCATATCACAATGCTTGTAAATGCCCCTTTCCGCTTTTGTCAGCCTCACCCCGTCTATAATTGAACCATGGTTTAATTCGTCTGACAATACCATATCCTCTTTTCCAAGCAATACTGGTATTGCTCCAGCATTTGCGGCAAACCCTGTCTGAAAATAAATAGCATCCTCGCTTTTTTTGAATTTTGCAATAGTTTCCTCTAATTTAATATGCAAATCCATGGTGCCTGCAATAGCCCGCACAGAACCGCTCCCTGCCCCGTATTTTTTGGTTGCTTCAATAGCAGCCTCAATTAGTTTGGGATGGTTTGACAATCCAAGGTAATTATTTGTGCCAAACATAAGCACTTTTTTCCCATTAACAATTCCCCTTGCCCCTGAATTGCTTTCCAATTTATACACTTTCCAGTCAATATCTTTTGCTTTCAAATCATCAATAATAGGTTGCAATATATTATCCAAATTTGCCATAGTTTTCACCAATTTTATAAAACGGCGAGAGTTTTTAAGAATAAGTTGGCAAATGTAATTTATTTCGTCTAAAGGCGAACATTATCCAGTGGAAACCTACCCTCTAGGTGCATTTATGAACCGCGCATCGTTAGCTCAATATATGAAGCATGCATTACAATTCTCCTCGGCAGAAGAAATTCCCGCCCTTCTTGCAAGAAGCAACGGAGAAGTTGGGCAAATAGGGCTGAAGGGAGAGAAACATTTCTCATTTTCAGAAGACAAATTTTGCATCGGCTATAAAAATAACAATGAAAAATTCCTTCCATGCCCCCATGGAATGGAATATATGAAACAATGCCCTTCCTGCCAGAAAAAAGACATAGCAAGGGTTTATACTGTCGGCGATTTTTCCCAATACCCTGAAATGCATGAAAAATTGCAGGAGGAGAAATACATCATCTATTTAGCCCAATTTGGCTCAGATATTACAAAAATAGGCCTCACCCGCCGCCCGAGGATGGAAAAAAGGTGGAAAGAGCAGGGGGCGGATTTTGCAATAGCATTATTGGAATTTGACGGGCCTGATGATGCCTACCCTGCAGAGCAATTATTGCAAAATTCATTTGATGTTGTGGGCGCGGTGCGCGCAACCCAGAAAATAAAAAGAATTTCATTTGACAGGGAAAAAGCAAGGGGAAAATTGAAGAAGCGGTGGAAAAAATAAGAAACCACCCTTCAATAGAGCAATTTTGGATTGGGGAGAAATTGATTGATTTGTCAAAATATTACCCAAAACTGTCCAATCCTGAAATTACACAATTTGTAGGGGGAAAAATTCTTGGCGCAAAAGGCCAATTCCTTTTCTACCAAGGCCCTTCGGGACTGCATTATGGGGTAAATATGAACCAAAAAATAGGGAATTTTATTATGGAAAGGAAAAATGGGGGGCTGTTTTAATGAAAAAAGAAAAAAATGTTAAAAAATATGGCTTAAACGATATTGTTGCGGATATCAAAAAAATTGAAAAAGGCAAAAAAGTAAAAACCGAAAAAATAGACCATGATTTGATTGCTTATGGGGTTTCCCACCCGGAACGGCTTGATAAGTGCATTCCCAAAAAAACAAAGTGATTCTTTCCTGGAGCACTAATCATTTTTTTCCTCTTCCGCAAGCTTTGTTTGGCTGATTTCCCCCTTGTATTTGCTTTCCTCCCCGATTCCGCACCTAATATTTTCAATTCTTGCTTTTGCAAAAAAATAGCTTGACAATCTGTTCAAATAAATAAGCACTTCCCCCAATTCCTTATCTTCCAATTCCTGCACCCTTCTTTCAGCTTTTCTTGCAATTGCGCGCGCATATTGCAAATACACGCTAGCAACACATCCCCCTGGAAGAATAAATTTATCCAATTTTGGCAATTTCCCATCAATTTCATCAATCCATTTTTCCAGCTCGTTTGTTTTTTCCTCAAATTCCATTGCTTTTTCATTTTTCCAAAATTTGCTTATAATCGCCCCTGCTTCAACCAAATTTTTCTGTATCTTCTCAAGCTGCTCATCTTTTTTTTCCATATGCACTTTTGCCAATCCAATTACTGATGACATTTCATCAATTGCGCCCACCGCTTCAAGCAATTTATGGCTTTTAGGCTGCCTCACCCCGTTTCCGAGGCAGGTATGCCCATCATCCCCTTTTTTTGTATAAGATTTCTTTTCCGCATCCATAATATTTTTTCCCTCCAGAAGCTTATAAGTTTGTGTGCATTTTGTATATTCATGAAATTCGGCAACCCAATAATCGCAATAACTTTGATGTTTGCCCTCACCCAGTTGCTCGGGTTTGTTGCAGGAATTTTGCTGATGCATTCAGCAGCAACAGACCCTGATGTGCGCATGGTAAGCATTTCCCCTGTAAAAGATTCAAATGATTTGATGAATGCAGTATTGCTTATCCTCTATGTAATATTTGGCGCAGGAATTATGCTTTTTATAATAAAATATTTCCGCACCCGCATTTTCATAAAATTAATGGAATTGGCAGTAGTAGGCGGGGCAGTATCGGTATTTGCATTCTCTTTTATCCACACATTCTCCTCCTTTTCCTTCCTCGTTTCAATGTTTATATCAATTTTAATAGGGGGATGCTTTGCAATAATAAAATTTTTCCAGCCTTCATTGAAAAATATTGCCGCAATACTTTCTTCTGCAGGAGTTGCGGCATTATTCGGATTTTCCGTAGGATTTTGGCCAGCACTTTTATTCATAATTGCGCTTTCAATTTACGACTATATTGCAGTATTCAAAACAAAGCACATGCTTGTATTGGCAAAAGGGCTTGGCACATCTGACATGTCTTTTACAATTACTGCAAAAGAAAAAAAAATTAAGGCTGAAAAGCCCTCCATTGCCGCACCCGGAGAAATTAAAGAGAGGGGGGAAAAAGATGTTTCCCGCCTGGATTTGGGAAGCGGGGATTTGGCAATACCCGCAATGCTTGCAGTGTCCACCTTTCCTGTTGCAGGCATTATAGGTTCATTGGCAGTAATAGCAGGTTCAATAATTTCAATCTACTTAACATTAGGGTTTGTAATAAGAAGGCAGGTGGTATTGCCCGCACTTCCTCCAATCTGCCTTGGCTCGCTTATTGCACTGCTTTTGTCCCAATTAATTCAATCCCTTCTCTAATTCTCTTAAATTCCAAAAATTTCCATACCAAAACCCTTAAATAGGTTATGCATTATAATGCATAATATGGCAAGGCCAGATAA
>JBDRNY010000005.1:0-6160 GCA_043810635.1 Microcaldota archaeon
CTGGAGGAGCATTGTAAATTTGAGGTAAGTTTAATGACGTGAGGAAAATGTTTTGTGCAGAGGCTCCAGCTTTGCCTCTGCATTTTTTGTTGGGGGGAATTTGGAGGATAAAAGAGATAGTTTTAATTAATCAACGGGCTACAAATACTGCGCCCATTCCCATCTCTGCGCCTGTTTCTTCCTCTTCTATTTTTTTCATTACTTTTTCTTCAATTTCTTTTTCACATCTTTTTGCCAAATCTTTCAATTTTTCTTTTACAAATTCCCCGTAATCATCGCTTCCGCGCAATATTAGAAAGAGTTTTTTCTCATCTTCGGAAATGGTGCTTCCTTCTTTTAATTTGTAGCCTAATTTGGAAAAGCTCATTTTTGCAAATTTTTCGTCCTTCTCCCCATACGGGTCGTCTTCAAGCATTTTTTTCAATTCTCCCTTCTTTGAAGTATCGCATTCATATACAATTTTCATAATTTCACCCAATTATTTTCATATTAGCTTTTTCTTTTTCCAATGAAAGGCTTTTTCTTTTCCGCAAAGTGCAAAGCACTTTGGGGCGCCAAAGTCCGAAGGACTTTGAGCGTCCTAAAAAGAAAAAGGGTTCTCATAGACTGCCTTCATTTATTTCACCTCAATAATCTGAAATTTATTTTCTGTATTCATTGGATATTAATACAAGCGCAACTGCCAATAACGCAACAGGCCCCAAAGGAATGTTTGCATCAATCCACCGGGCTTCCTGCGCAAGCCAGAGTAGGCCCAATATAATTACCAATAGGTAGGGCCAGACCATTCTTCCGGAAATTTTTATTTTTCTTTTCATATTACCACTTTTGCAAAAACTATTATAAAAGGCATGGGGCATAGGGTAAGCGGGTAGAATTTTATGAAAAGCGATGACATCTGCTCAGGAGTAAATATTCCTTTTGCGCTTGCCGTAGTTTTACTTCTTATTTTGATTGCAAGCATTATCATCCAGAATTTTTCCTAAATTAATGATTTATTTTATTGCTTACTCGGATGAAACTTGATGTTGTATTGTTTACTGTTATTTTTGGAGGGGTGAATTTTTTTGCTTCTTTAGTTTGCTTTGCCGCTTCCAGGGCATTTTTCAAACTGGTTTCAATAATATTTGCATTAAGCGATTTTTTATCCAATATTCTGAAAAATATTTCCTCATTTTTTATGGAATCGGGGGTAAATGAATAGGCAATTATCGGAATATCATCATCTATTTTTCTTATTTCATTTGCCAGCTGCTCTCCGTCCATGCCAGGCATCATATAATCTGTGAAAACTAAATTAAACGGAAATCCAAATTCTTTGGCGTCTTTGAATTTGTAAAATGCTTCTCCTCCATTTCCTGCATGCGCAACACTAAAACCACGCTTGTCAAAATATTTTATCATTTTCTCTGCAATATCCATCTTATCTTCTGCATATAATATTCTTTGCCTTTTTGAAAGCAAATTTTTCAAATTTTCTTCAAATTTTTCAGCATCATCCCGCAAAAGAGATTTGTTTAAAACAGCTGAAAATAATTTTTCATTTTTTATTTTTAAAGGCTCGGAAGTAAGCATAACAACTGGTGTGGAATTTGGAATTTTCCTTATCTCTTCTGTCATTTCCACCCCATCCATATTTGGCATGTTATAATCTGCAATAATCAAATCAATATGCTCGTCATTTCCTCCCAAAGAGCGGGTAAAATTACTGAGGCCGTGTTTGCCGTCATATGCATGGGAAACAATACAACCAAATTTTTCAAGGATGGGTTTTATTTCGGTGAGAAAAGAATAGCTGTCATCAACATGCAAAACAAAAAATACTTTTTCATCTGAATTATCCATAAATATCATCAATTGTATTGTGGTTAAAAGTATTTAAATGCAATTAGCCAATGCTTACACTTTCTTTATTGCTATATTTATTTTCTTTTCATCAATATTCCATTCTTTTTTCAAATCTGCAGAAGGAAGTTTTTTTGCTTCATGTATTTTAACCGCATTTACTATTGAAGAAAGCTCTTTTTCCCCTCCTTTTGCTATTTACATTAATTTCTCATCCCCTGAAAGCCATATTTCCACTTTATCTTTATTCAAAAGGTTCATTTCCTTTCTCATGGATTGTATTCTTCTTGTCAATTCCCTAATAATTCCTTCCGCATAAAGGGAGGAGTCTATTACTGTTTTTACATATATTTTTCCTTCGTCAAATTCTGCAATGCAATAGCCGGAAGCTGTTTCAATAACATATGCCATATCTTTGTCAATTTCATATTTTTCCTCAAGCATCCAGGGCTTTTGCTTCAATCCTTCCATTATTTCGGAGGGTTTTAGCTTTTTGAGGAGGGAGGAAACATGGCGGGAGTCTGCCTTGAATTTTGCGCCTATTTTGGAAGAGTTGATGTGCACGGAAAATTTGGAGCGGGGGGGGCCGATAACAATATTTCTTGAATTTGTCATTGCCTTCAAAAATTCCTTTGCCCCTTCCACAGCATTCAGCACTTCTGTGGAATCTGAAGCAATGCGCACTTCTTCAACAGGCCAGCGCAGTTTCAAATTTCCTTTCATGCGCGCATTGAAAGAGGAATTTATTATGGATTTTAAAAAAAGCATTTGCTGCTCTAAGAGGGGGTTTTTGTATTGATGGAGGGATTGGGGCCAGGCAAGCATGCTTACAGAATCCTCATTTACATATTTTTTGAACACAGAAAGGTATAGGTGCTCTGCAACAAACGGGCAGTAGGGGGAAAGCAATTGCACTGAAGAAAGGAGGGAGTCGTAAAGCACTTTCAAACCCGCATCAACATTTCTTTTTTCATTAATCCTCTGCTTCAATCTTTTCAAATAAAACCTGCTGATATCTTCAACAAAGAAATTTTGCAAAGCAACCAATCCAAAGAATGGCTCATAATCTTCAAATGCTTTTGTTGCTTTTTCAATTACAGTTTGGGTGCGGGAAATGAGCCACCTGTCTTCAATTTCAAGCATTTTTTCATCAATTTCTCCTTTTGGAGGGGTGTAAAACCTTCCCATCCATACTCCTATGTTAAGGAAAATGTCAAGGGTGCGCTTTGCCTCATCAAGCTCTTTGTAATTAAATTTCAAATCATCCCAAACAGTGCCCGACAAGCCCCACAGCCTGAATGCATCCGCACCGTATTTTGAAATTATTTCCTCAAGCGGCACAAAATTTCCTACAGATTTGGACATTTTCTCCCCTTTCTCATCTACAAAAAATCCGTGCATTGTCAAATTTTTGTAAGGGGTTTCGTTATTCAGCACCACTCCAGAACCTAAAAGGGAGTAAAACCATCCCCTTGTCTGGTCTTTTCCTTCAACTATAAATTCTGTCTGCAAATTTCCTTCTCCAGACCATTTTTCAGCTTCCCCTTCCTTCATTTGCGCCCAGACGCAATTGCCTGAATCAAACCATACATCCAAAATATCTGGCACACGCTTCATTTTGCCCCCGCAATCGCATTTGAATTGTATGCTGTCAATATATGGCATATGCAATTCGATTTCTGGGTTGGGAAGCTCTTTTGAGGAGCCTATTACTTTTCTTTTCCTACACTCCTTCTTTTCACAAACCCATATTGGAAGAGGGGTGCCCCAATACCTTTGCCTGGAAATGCACCAATCCGGCGCTGTTTCCACAAAATCACGGAACCGGGTTTTGGCAAATTCAGGGTGGAAATTTATTGAATGGTCTATTTCTTCAAGCATTTTCTCTTTTACATTGCTTATTGCAATAAACCATTGGTGGGTTGAAATAAATATGAGGGGGGTTTTGCACCTCCAGCAGTGGGGGTAGCGGTGGATTATTTTTGAAGAGTGGACAAGAGAGCTGAGTGAATCCAAATCTTCTATAATTTGCTCGTTTGCCTCAAGCACGGACTCTCCTGAATATTTTCCCGCCTCTTTTGTATATTTTCCTGCACTGTCTACAGGGCAAAAGGGGGAGATGCCAAACCTTTTGCAAACAATAAAATCCTCGGGGCCGTGGCCGGGTGCGGTGTGCACCAGCCCGGTGCCTTCCTCCAAAGTAACAAATTCATCTGAAAGTATTATTCTTCTGTTAAATTGCTTTGCAAGATTTTTTTGCAATGGATGCTCATATTCCGTGGCTTCAAGCTTTTTTCCTGAAATTTCTCCAATTATTTCAAATTCTGCATCAGGAAGGAGTGCTTTTAATGGCTCAATCCTTTCTTTTGCAATAATCCATATTTCATCGCCCACTTTTGCCTTTACATAAGTGTATGTTGGGTGAACCATCACTGCCAAATTTGCAATTAAAGTCCAAGGGGTGGTTGTCCAAATTATAATATACTCATTTTCCTTTTCTTTTACTTTGAATTTTACAAATATTGAAGAATCCTTCTTTTGCTGGTATTCTAATTCATAGTTTGCAAGAGATGTTTCGCATCGCACGCATTGGGGCACCACATAAACCCCTTCTGTAAGAAGCTTTTTTTCTTCGGCGGCTTTTATTGTCTTCCAAATTGAATTTATGTAATAATTTTCATAAGTAATATAAGGGTTTTTCCAGTCCATCCATACTCCGCACCTTGAAAATTGGGCAGAAATTACATCCACATATTCTGTTGCAAATTTTTTGCATTTTTCAATAAACTTCCCAACTCCCATCTTTTCAATTTCTTTTTTATTTTTTATTTTCAGCTCTTTTTCCACTTTTACTTCTATCGGCAGGCCGTGGGTGTCATAGCCGGGCTGGTCCCGCACATCATAGCCCCTGGCGCGAAGAAAGCGCAATACACTGTCTTTTAGGCATTTATTCCATGCGGTACCCGGGTGTATCTGCCCTGTTGCATAAGGAGGGCCGTCGCAAAAATAATATTTCCTGCCTCCGCTGTTCCTTTCCCTCACTTTTTCATATATTTTGTGGGACTTCCAGTAAGCAAGGATATTTTCCTCAATTTCTTTCAAATCAACCATTTTTATCACAGCCTAAATCCACAGCTGGAAGGCAGATTAAGCATACCTGTTAGTAAATGTGCACAAAATAAGTATATAATAATTTGTTTATGTGATAGGGAGGAACTATTTGAAATAAATTAATATTTGGGCATATATGGGAGAATGGATTGAGTTTATAAATATAAACGGATAATTACACTACTAACAACTTATCTATTCTCATTTGAGTGATTTAATGTCCAAACGCCATGAAAAAGGAAAAAAGGAAACAGGTGGAGTAGGCATTAAGCCGAAAAAACAACAAAAAGGAAAAAAGAAACGCAAGAACCCTCCCCGAGAAAACAAATATAAGACTAAAATTGGGGAGATAAAGAAAAAACCGAAGGGTTCCGACATGTGGGAGGATATTGGCTCCGGTAAGCCGCCCCCAATTAGCATGCATGAAATAGAGCCAGCGCCTATTGGAGGCAGGTATGTTGAGTCTGATATTTCTGAAAATGCAGATGAGGAAAAAATCGAAAGAATAAAGAATAAAATATGGCTTGAGTATGGTTCTCAAGAAGAAGAGACATGGAGCGGGACTGAACTTACAAATCCTGACTTGAGAATTTGGATAAACAAGGCAGAGAATTCTGCAAACAATAAAGATGAAAAATTGATGGCTGATTTGTTTGTTATGCTGCTTAATGAATCAAATTATGAGAATATGGGTTTGAATAATAAAACAAAAATCCTGGATTATTCAATTCAGTTTAACAACTCTTTGAGATATACTGACAAACAATATGAGTTATTGGTTAGCTTGGCATTATCAGCAAACAAAACAATTGACAAGCGGATGGACTTAGAGGATGTTAAGGAATTTTTAATAACAATAGGCAGGCTTGCGCAATTAAGCCAAATAACAAAAACCCAAAAGACTATCCGAGGTTACACTCCTGATAAAATAAAATCATCTAAAAACCGTATATTGGCAGAATTAAAAGAACATGGTAAAAACTTTGGAAAAACTTTTGAATCAGATGAATATTCTCACAAAATGGTGAAGATAATTATTGATGTTATGGATGAGCTGACAAAAGAGCCTCCAAAACGCTCGCAAAACCAGGTTTATACAGAAGCAGTCAGGATTCTTTCCCTTCTTTATAACAAATGCTTGCCTCTCCAGGAGGCAGGCAAGAATTTAGATTCATCTCTAAAATCAAAAACTGTTGAAAAAGCA
>JBDRNY010000006.1:0-7313 GCA_043810635.1 Microcaldota archaeon
TTGAAAAGCATAAGAAATTGATTGATGAAGTGAAGGGGTAGGGCTGCGGTTCGGATATTATTTTCAAATTATTGGGGGGAATCAGGAGGAACCTCATGCTACAAATTCCTGTGGAATTTGGCACCCCAAATCGCAAAGCGAGTTGTAGGGAACTGAAGGGGGGCGGAGCCCCCCTGCGGTTCGGCAAGAATGGCTTTTTATTCTTAAATGCAGTAATTGTAATAGGTGTAAATATGAATAAATTTCTACTTGTTGGAAACGGTGCAAGGGAGCACTCTGTGGCTGAGGCTGTTTGCAGAAGCCAGAATGTGAAACTTTTTGCTTACATGAGTGCGAAAAATCCGGGAATTGCAAAATTGTGCAAGGAAAGCGGGGGAGAATTTGAAATTGGAAAAATTGAAAACGGGGAGGAAATTGTGAAATGGGCAAAAGAAAAAAATATTGAATTGGCATTTCCCTCTCCAGATGCTGTAATTGCCGCTGGCGTGGCAGATGTATTGGAAAATGTGGGGATAGAAGTGTGTGCGCCTGTAAAAGCGGCGGCAAGGGTGGAATGGGACAAGAATTATTTGAGGAAATTGATGAAAGAAAATGATATTGAAGGAAGAGTGGAATATAAGCATTTTGAAAATGCAAAAGAAATTGATGAGTATATTGAAAAATTGGGGGAAGTTGCAATAAAGCCTGTGGGTTTGACAGGGGGCAAGGGAGTAAAGGTGATGGGAGCGCAATTGGAAAATATAAATGAAGCAAAAAAATATGCAAAAGATGTTATTGTTAATTCTATTGGAGGGGGAGGGGGAGTAATTGTTGAAGAGAAATTGGTTGGAGAGGAATTTACTTTGATGGCATTTTGTGATGGTAAAAATATTGCGGGAATGCCTATGGTGCAAGACCATAAAAAAGCATATGAGGGAGATAAAGGAGAAAATACTGGGGGGATGGGCTCGTATTCAGGAAGCGGGAAAGTATTGCCTTTCTTGCAGCAAAAAGATTATGAAGAGGGAATTGGAATAATGAAAAAAATTATGGATGTGATGAGGGAAAAGGAAGGGGTGAGATATAAGGGAGTGATGTATGGGCAGTTTATGGCCGGAAAAGAAGGGCTGAAAGTGGTTGAAATAAATGCAAGATTAGGAGACCCGGAAGCAATGAATGTACTTCCGATATTGAAAACTCATTTGATTGAAATATTTCAGAAAATTGCACAAGGAAAATTGGGGGAAATGGAAATCCAATGGGAGGAAAAAGCGACTGTGGTAAAATATTTGGTGCCTGACGGGTATCCGCAGGATTCTGTGGAAGCAAGCGTGATTATTATTGATGAGGAAAAATTGAAAGAGGCAAAAGCTGAAATGTATTATGCCTCTGTAAATGAAAAAGAGGGGAAAATTTATACAGGAAAAAGCAGGAGCATTGCAATGCTTGGAAAAGCGGACACTATTGAATATGCACAAAAAATTGCAGAAGACGGGTGTGCGGCGGTGAGCGGGCCTGTTTGGCATCGAAAAGACATTGGCACCCAGGAATTGGTTGGAAAAAGGGAAGAGCATATGAAACAGCTTAGAGGGTGAGTTGTTTATTTTTTTAAGAAATTGTGCTTTTTTTAAAAAATTACAGAAATTTGCAAGATTGGTGTTTATATCTTTTTAGAGCGTGATTATGGGTGTAGGCAGAAAAGGGTAGGTGATAGAATGCAAGAACAATTAGTGGTTAGCAGAAAAAATGAGGAAGAAGCAATAGCAAGAAGCGAAGTGATTGTGCTTAATAAAAATGATAAAATGGATATTTGGGGCATTAAGCTTGCATATAATTGCATTGAGGGGGGGGAAGAAACTTGTGTTAATTGCAGGCTTTTGGAAAAAAAGAGAAATAGTGTTGTAAAAAGGGAGGATAAGCTTTATTTGGGAAAGCCGGGACTGTATATGCTTCCTGACGGATGCTCGGCATGCGTGCTTGTTGAGGAAATAAATAATGAAGGGAGTTTTGCAAGGATAAAAGTGGATATTTGCGCTCCGGAATGAAATTATTTTTTCTTTTTTAGTTTGCCTGTGCAAATTGCTCAAAATATTTCTCGGCAATTTTCTCGTCCAGCCCCGCATTTTTTGCATTTTCCCTTAGCAATGACATGCCTAATTCAAGGGGGGTGGATTTCATCGCGCGCTCTTGTTTGAGTTTCTGAAGCTCTGCGATGAGGGAGTTTCCTTCCAGTTGATTGTCTATTATTATGAATGCTTTCGCATTTTCAAACCCGTTTAAATCCAATTCCCCCGAACCTTTTGCAAGCGAGCCTGTTAATTTTATTTTCAATATCGGCTTGTCGTCCCATTCTTTTTCCATAAGCGAGGAAATTTCTTTTTCAATCATAATTCTTGCATCTGCAGGCTTTGCATTTTCAAATTTAATTTCAGATATGCTGAAGGGGCGGGTTTTTATCGGCACAAATTCCACGTTTTCATTCATAGTGTCTATTAAATAATACCCTTTTTCAGATTGCTCGTCATCTTTGTGCTGGGTTATTACTGTTGAGCCGGGGATGAGCAATTTTCCGCTTAAAAAATCTTTTTTTGCATGCAAATGGCCGCACAAATAATAATCATACCCTTTTGGCAAATCCTCTATTTTAGCCAAATTTTTTGCCTGGGGCACGAATTCATGCAATGTTTGGTGGAATAGGAAGAAATTTGTTGCATCTTCCTCGGGTTTGCAGGAAATGCGGGAAAGCACATCTTTTACCAAATCATCGGGTATTCCGCCCAATCCAGAAATGCCCACTTTTTCAGTCTGCAATACTGAAGTGCCTTTTTCCAATACCAATGTTTTATTGTGCACATCTTCCATCAATCCCAATTCTGCCATCATTGCAATAGGGTTGAGCACCCCTTTGGGGCGCATTTCATGGGTGCCGTGTATTCCGTATATTTTGGGATAAGGGCTTTTTGGAA
The DNA here is from genome assembly GCA_043810635.1 of Microcaldota archaeon. Classification (GTDB taxonomy): domain Archaea; phylum Micrarchaeota; class Micrarchaeia; order Anstonellales; family Anstonellaceae; genus 1-14-0-10-45-29. The sequence continues at coordinate 2,946 of JBDRNY010000006.1, forward strand.
GAAGGGAATCGGCTTTGCGAAGCAAATTTGCAACATAAGCAAGAGTTTCCAGTTTGGGTATTCGGCGGTCAAATATGTCCCCCCCAAGAAGTATGACATCTGCTTTTTTGCATGCATCTAAAATAGCGGCAGTGCCCTGGATGCGGGCATCTTCCTCATATTTCGGGTAGCCGAAATGGGTGTCGGCTATAAATGCCAGCTTCATATATATTTATTAAGCGCAAAACATTATTTAAACTGGGTTTGCATGAATGACCAGTTAATTTTTTCAGCCTTTCTGATAAGCGTTATCATTATATTAGTATATTTTTTGACAAGGTAGGGGGAAAAGATGAAAGTAAGCATTATAATACCAACATTAAACGAAGAGAAAAGGATTGAAAGAACCTTAAAATCATTAAAAGACCAGGATTATTGGGATAGGTTTGAGCTTATTGTTGCAGACGGGAATTCTACTGACAATACCGTCAAAATTGCAATGAAATATTGCAATAAAGTGGTTACTGAAACAACCCATACAATTGCCGCGGGAAGGCAGGCAGGGGCTGATGCAGCAACAGGGGATATTTTGCTTTTTACTGACGGGGATTCTATTATGGACAGAAGCTGGGTAAGGAAAATGAGCGAAGCGTTTGAAAATGAGAAAGTAGCTGGGGCGTATGGATTAATTGTGCCTTTTGAAGGGGGCGGAATTGAAAGGATGGTGCTTACATATTGCGCATATTTTGCTGCAAGCATATTGAATGTTATTGGCATAGACTATTTGGCCGGAAGCAATATGGGAGTGAGGAAAAAAGCTTTTGACAAAATAGGGGGGTTTAACATTCATTTGACAACAGGGGAAGATACTGATTTGATGAAGAGGATAAGGAGGGAAGGGAAAACTGTATTTGTGCCTGATGCTATAGTGGGGTATTCTTTGAGAAGGGTTAGGAGCTGGGGGTATCCGAAATATGTTATGTTTCATACCAAAAATTTCTTTTTGTCGCATATTACTGGCAAGCCTGCTGAAAAATATGATGCTGTCAGGGAGTAGGAGTGTTTTTTCTTTCTCCTCTGCGTTTTGAATATTCTTCCAAACCCGCCTGCTTCAGAATTTCCAAAAGCTGATCTGATATATTGTCCGGAGTTTTTGGGGAGCGGATGAATATTCCGATTTTTTCTGCAAAGTCAACAGCCCCGTCTTTTTCTTCTGCAAGCCAGGAGATTATGTCCTTTTTTATCATCTCATTAACAAACAAATTTGCCTTCCATATATCATTGTAGTTTATTCCGTCGTTAACACATTCAAGAAATTCAGCAAAATTCTCTTTTTTTGAGCAGGATTTTGGAACAAATGCTAGAGTGCCTGAATCTCCCTTTTTCTTTGAAAACCGGGTGCCTCTTGTAACATGTGATGAACCTATGGGATACCAGCCAAATTTGTGGATAAAATTTTGGTTGCCACAAGGTGGAGTTTCTGCTCTAAAAATTCCATAACCGCCCATGCAAAAATCAAGAAATAATAGGGTGTGAGAAAATAAAAAACTAACGCACTATGGTGCCGTTGTGGGGCTTGCCCAATATTGCGTTTTTCACTTCTTCAGGATTTCTTCCGTCAATAAAATGGGATTCTATTTTTGAGCGGGCTATTAAACTGCAGGCAAGCAAATCAAATACAAAATGGGTGCCTGCTTTTCTTTCATCTGATTTTGCTGCAAGCTGCTTCAATTCCCCGTATGTGAGGAAATTGAATTTTTTTGCATCAGGGTTGGTTGCCGGGTCTGAGGTGTAGATGGCTGTTTTGCTTAAATTTATTAATTTTTTTGATTTCAATGCTTCTGCAAGCAAAACAGAATCCGCGTCTGTTGTAATGCCCGGAATTGTTCCGCCCATAATTATGTATTTTTGCTTTTTTGAAGCATCCCTTGCTTTTTCAAAATTTATAAATATTTTTCTTCCAGAGCCGCGGCCGAGGGCTTTTCTTAATGCTTCCGCATTTTTATGGGTTATTTTTACTGAAGCCAAATCTGCGTCAAATTCATTTCCCCCCTCATCCCTTGCTTTTTGCGCCGCAATGCGGGCTTCTTTTCCCCCTCCGCACACAATTCCCAGATTTAATTTGGTTTTCCGGAATATTTTTGCAAGAGAGGAGGCCATTTCCATATTCGGCTTGCCGTCATTCAGGAGGGAGCCGCCTACCGAGAGGACTGTCCATTTTTTTGATTCTGCCATAATAAAAAAAAGGAGGTGCAGTTTTTAAAACAAGGGCATGGTATATTTGAGTATGGTGCATATTAAAAAAAGCAGAAATAAATTGAGAGTAAGGGAAATTGTTTCTTTTCTTGAGAAAAAGGAGAGGGCGCATGACAAAATAATATCTTCTTCAAGGCCGCTGGTGAGGGTGTGCGCAAATGCAATCAAATTATTGCATTACGGGGATGTTGCGGGAGCAAAGAAAATACTGAAACAGCTGGAAGGAGGGTTGCGGAAGCTTCCGAAAGCAGATGCTTCATGGAATTATTTGCTTGCCCCTATTTACCAGGAAGTGGTGGAAGCAAAAATAGTATTGGCAGCAATTGAGCACTGGCCATTGCCGGATTATAAGAAATTGAAAGTAAATCCGCAGGTGTATTTGCTTGGATTGTGCGACGCTGTGGGGGAGTTTAGGAGGCAATTGGTTGAAGAGCTGAAAGCCGGGAATTTGAAGGAGGCGGAATATTATTTTGACTTGATGGCAGATGTATATGAAAAAATTTCTGTAATAAGGTTTTCAAATTCTGTATTGCCGAATTTTAAGAGAAAGCAGGATGTTGCGAGAGGGCAATTGGAAATGGCTAGAAGTGAAATGTTAAGGGCAAAGCCGAATGCTTTGCCCGACTTGCCCGATAGGGCAAGCAGAGGGCTAAAGGGTAGGGGAAGATGAGAATATTTTTTGTTGCATTAATATTGTGCTTTGCAATATTGTGTTCAGGGTGCATACTTTTCCCCAACGGAATTCCGGGAGTTTGGGAGCCTGAAAATGAAACAACAAATATAACTCCCTCCCAGCCTCCGCCTTTGCAGCCAAATGTAACACCCCCAACAAATGCAACTCCTTTGCAAAATAATACAAACCAAACAGGTAGTGAAATGAATAATACATTTTGGGAAGGAGGTATTGAAATAAACGGAAATGAAAGCAATGGGAATGATACTATTGGAATAAATGAAAGTGCGGGGGAAGGGAATGAAACGAGTGCAAATGAAAGTGAAGGCGGAATATATTGGGGAGACAGCGGAAATTTGGAAATATTATTTTTTGATGTGGGGCACGGGGATGCGACTTTGGTAAGGACTGGAGAGTTTACAATGCTTATTGATGCCGGCCCGACGGACATGGCGGGAAATCTTACAAACATGCTGAAAGAGGCGGGCGTGGAAGAAATAGATGTGCTTGTTATTTCCACCTGGGCTCCTGAGAAAATAGGGGGGGTAAAAACCATTTTTAAAAGGTTTTCAGTGCATGAAGTGTGGAGAAGCGAGGAAGTTCCGATGGGATGGGTGTATGAAGATACAGAGGATTATATTGAAAGGCAGGAAGTTATGGTAAAAAATCTGAAGGCAGGGGAGGTTGTTGAGAAAGGGGTGCTGGAAATTGAAATATTCAACCCCCAGGAAAAAGAATCTGAAAATTATCCTGAAGCAAATTCTATTGTAATGAGGCTGAATTACGGGGAGTTTTGTGTGGTGTTGCCCGCTTATTTGGAGCATAAAATGGAAGCCCTTGTTATGGATGGAATAGGGCATAAGGAATGCCCGGTATTTAAGTGGAGAAGCCATGGGGATGCAAGGCCGGAGCCGTCTGTATTGTTTGACAGGGTAAATCCTGATGATGTTATTATCAGTGTCGGGCAAAATGATGAGGAATTGCCAGACCCCACTACATTGTCTAGATTGTCGATTGCAAGAGTGGGGGTGTGGAGGACTGATTTGGATAAAAATATTTATATTAATGCAACAGAATTCGGGGAGTATGTAATATCAGGAAATGCAGATACTATTGCTATTGGAAATTGGTATTTAACAGGCAGGAATTAGAATTATTTTTTTCTTGTTTATTGCCAACGCTAATCCATACCCCTCTCCTTTTCTTATTAGCTAGGATTCCCCAGCAGCACAGCATATTGAAGTGGGGGTGCCTTGCGAATCTGTATAATTGCACAAACGCTCATTAGGGCAGGTTGTTGACCATGAGCATAATATAGGGTCTGGAAGAATGTCAACACAGGAGCCATTATAGCAAAACTGCTCTTCTATGCAGCAGAAATGGCTGCATCTTCTGTTTACAGGGCAGCCTACAGAAGGATTGAGGCATCCTCCTGTTGCTATGTCGCAATACCATAAATT
>JBDRNY010000007.1:0-5378 GCA_043810635.1 Microcaldota archaeon
CGGCCGCCCCATGGCAAAGAAAAATTGGCTTGGGGCTGATTTGATATTTGATTTGGATGCAGAGCCTGACAAAATTGCCCCATTCATAACTCTCTCCTCTCTTGATGTTGTAAGGGAAAAAACAATCAATCTGATAGAAGAATTTCTTTTGCCGGATTTTGGAATTTCAAAAAATGAATTGCAAATAAATTTTTCAGGCTCGCGGGGCTATCATGTGAGGGTGTATAAAAAAGAAATACAAAAATTGGGAAGGGGGGAAAGAAGGGAAATTGTAGATTATATTGAAGGGAATGGGCTGGATTTTAATGATTTTTTTGCAGAAGAGCCTATTCCGGGAAGAAGGTTTGCGCGCATACTCGGCCCCACCCCTTCCATGGGCGGGTTTAAAGGAAAAATAGCCCGCAGGGTAATTAATATGCTGAAAAATCCATCCACTGCCTCCTCAATAAGCCCAAAATTGAAAAATTTGAAAAATGCTGAAAAGATGATAAAAGGAATAAATAATGGAAAATGGTCTGATGTGCCAATCACCCATGCTATGCAACAATTCAGGGAAATATTTGAGCAAACCAAATTCCGCCTCTCTTCCCAGGTATCTGCTGATGCAAATGTAACAATAGATACATCCAAAATCTTGCGCCTTCCCGATTCTATACACGGAGGAAGCGGGCTTATTGCAAAAACAGTTTCCCCCTCCTCCCTCCCTACTTTCTCCCCCCTCTCAAATGCCCTTGCCTTCTCCCCCACCAAAACAGCCAAAATTAAAGCTATTCGCACCATCCCTGCCCAGGAATTTGCAAACCAGACATTTGATGAAATTAAAAAAGAAAGCATTGCCGAAGTGCCGGAATGCTATGCTGTTTATTTAATATGCAAGAAAACAGCCCTCCCTCTAAAGGATTAAATATTCCCTCTTGCTAATATTTGCATGAAAAAGGAAACAATCCTCATTTTTCTTGTCATTGTCACAGTAATAGCCCTGCTTTACTTTTCCTCCCTTTTCAACACCACAAGCGAGGTGGATGCAAAAAAATTTTTTATGGAAGATTTGGAGCAAAGCTATCCTGATGCAGATGTAAGGGAAATTATTTACATTAATAAAGTCGGGGAAGGCTCTGATGCTTATTATCTATTACGCGCAAGGGTAAGCAACTATCTTTCCACCCCATGCCCTGAAAGGATTGAGGTGGAATACCAATATCCGGCACGCAATTTTCTTAAAACAGATGAAAAAGTTGTTTCAGGCTGCCAAGTATGCATAGATAACCGGCCAAACTGCCACATCTCCTATCCAGAAGAGGCAATTATTGCTTCCCACACTTATGAAGGCACTGAAGCAGTGCAGCAATTTCTGGATAATTACCCTTCAGCAATTCCATCCGCTTCCTTGCTTGATGAATATGATGGAGGGAAAAATATATGGAAAATCCGCTGGACATCCAAAACAACCAATACAAGCATGGACATTTTCATTTCCCAGAAAGACAATGAAGTGGTTGATGTTGCCTACGGCGGCATCCAGTAAATTTTTATTATGGTGCGAATATGGCATTTAACCCATCCGAATTTTTATCCCGGCAGGCAGAAGATGCCCGGCAAAAAATAGGCGAAAAAGAGGCAATGGTAGGTCTTTCAGGAGGAGTAGATTCTTCTGTTTCCGCACTTATTGTGCACAAGGCAATAGGAAGGCATTTGCATGCAGTATTTGTAGACACCGGCTTGATGAGGGAAAATGAAGCTGAAAATGTGAAAAAAACATTTGATTCCCTTGGAATGAAAATTGAGTTTATTGACGCCTCAAAAGAATTTTTTCTAAAATTAAAAAAAATAACCGAGCCTGAAAAAAAAAGGAAAGTGATAGGGGAATTATTTATACGCACATTTGAAAAATATGCAAAAAAGCGCAAAATAAAAGTGCTTGTGCAAGGAACAATTGCCCCTGACTGGATAGAATCCGGCGGGGCAGGGAGGGATAAAATAAAATCCCACCACAATGTCGGCGGATTGCCCAAAAAAATGGCTTTGGAATTATACGAACCTCTTCGTGATTGCTATAAGCATGAAGTGCGCCTTCTTGCAAAAGAGCTGAAACTTCCCCCTGCAATAAGCGAAAGGCAGCCTTTTCCGGGCCCGGGGCTGGCAGTAAGAATTGTTGGTGAAATTACTCCTGAAAAAGCGGAAATTGTGCGCAAATGCTGTGCAATAGTGGAAGATGAAATAGAATCCTCTGTTGCGCTTGGCAAAATAGACAAGCCATGGCAATATTTTGCAGCACTTTTAGATTCAAAAACTGTAGGCGTAAGGGGAGACGAGCGTGCTTATCAATATACTGTAGTTGTGCGCGCAGTGCGCTCCTTAGACGGCATGACCGCAAATTTCTCCCACCTTCCGCCCAAACTACTCGAGCGCATTTCTTCACGAATAACAAATGAAGTAATGGATGTGGGGCGGGTGCTCTATGATATAACAAACAAGCCTCCGGCAACAGTGGAGATGGAATAAATAATTTATTGTATTTGTGTTAAAAATGAAAATCTCAATTATTGATTTAGGCTCCCAATATACTCATGTAATTTGGAGAAGCATGCGGGATATTGGCGTGGAAGCTGTTATTCAAAAGCCGACAGTTCCGGCAGCTGATGCAGATTTTTTTGATGCCTACATATTATCCGGCGGCCCTTCTTCTGTATCAAAATTAAAGCCTTCTGCCGCCCACCGCCTCCTAAATTTGGCAAAAGAAGGGCAAAGCAAAAAACCAATATTAGGCATATGCCTCGGGCACCAGTTAATGGCCCATGTTTTTGGAGGCGAAATTGGAAAAGGCACAAGTGCTGAATACGGGATAAGTGAGATTGAAATTGACAAGGAAGGATTTTTGCTTGAAAACATGCCAAAAAAATTCAATGCCTGGGTATCACATTTTGATGAAGTAAAAAATCTTCCCCCGAATTTCGAAGCATTAGCCCATTCTTCCACATGCAAAATTGAGGCAATGCACCACATTTCCCTCCCTCTTTTTGGATTGCAATTCCATCCTGAAGTATGGCATACAGAAAAAGGGGAAAAAATATTGGAAAATTTTGCAAATATTTGCAAAAAGAAGGCTGAACAAGATGGGGGATAAGTTTGTTTATAAAAAATCAAAATGCGCGCACTAATATGAAAGAAGAAAATTTAGGCGCTTTCAATAAATCTTCCCAGCACTTTCACAACATCAAGAAGGCTTTTTCTGCTAACCCATTCATCTGCCTTATGTGCATTGCCCCCGCATGCGCCATAAGTTATTACTGGCACTCCCCTTGACGCAATAACGCACTCATCTGCAGTAGACATGCCGTATACCAAAACCGGTTTTCCCACTTCCTTTCCCACAATATTTTGCAATAATTGCACATGCCTGTTTTCTTTTGGAGTGTAATACGGCTCCAAGTAAGGGGAAGCCCTGGGCTTTATCCTCACTTCTATTTTCCTGCCTTTGCATTTGAAAACTCCCTTTCTATACATCTCCCTTATTTCCTTCCTTATTTTCCCTAATACAATTTCCGCATTTTCAGGGGGAACCATGTGCCTGTCCAGCACAATAGATGCATTTTCAGGCAATGAAAGCGATGTTGCCTTCCCCTCAATTTTCCTTATAAATTGAGATGGGGGCGGAAATAGCCCTTTCCCTTTGAATTTTGAATTCATTTTCCCAAATTCGATTGTAAGCTTTGCAGCTTCATCAATAGCACTCACCCCATCCTTTACTCTTGCCGCATGGCCCGTCTGCCCGGGCACATCAATATCATATTCTGCCCTCCCCCTTTTTCCAAGCATTATCCAATCAGCCCTTCTCATCTGCAATTCACTGTCATTTATTTCAGGGACTATTGCAATTTCAGCATCATCAAAAAATCCATCCTTTGCAATAGCCCACGCACCGTCAGAATTATTTTCCTCATCCACCCCAAAAGCAATCTTAATCCTCCTGCCAGTATTTTCTTTGCATACTGAGAGTATCGCGGCAATTCCTGCCTGCATGTCATATGCCCCGAGGCTGTAAAGCATGTCCCCTTCTTCCCTCAGTTTCCACGGGTCTGATTTCCACTCCCCATAAGCCGGCACAGTATCTATATGCGCATAAAAAAGAATCGGCTTTCCCTCACACCCTCTTTCTCCAACTACATTAAACCTTCCTTTGGCTACCGGAATTCTTTTTGTACCAAACCCAAGCTCTTGCAATTTTTTTTCAAGGTACTCTGCTTTCTTTTTTTCATTAGGGAATACTGAATTTATGCTAACAAGCTCGGCAAGTTGCTTTATGGGGTCCATATTACCAGCCATTTGCTACAAACACATGAAGGTTTTCAAAGTTTCCCCGCTCTGCAATATTTCTATCTGATTCAATCATGCAGTGTTTGTCAAGGGTTCCCGCATATTCCATAAGCCCTGTTTTATGGCTTGAAATGCTTACAGGAGTCCATGGGGCCCTATTTTCAGAATATATAACGGCCTGCCCCCCATTGTCCTGCTTTCTTAGAATATTAATTGCTTCAATCTGCATCGCCGTCATTATTCCATGCCCGCGATGCTTTCTTGATGTTGCATAATCAGATAATTCATAAAGCTCAAGCACTGTATCCTCAATCCGAACTTTTGCATGCTCTGCAACCATTGCACCCGCAACATCACCATTTTCTGAGAATGTAACGAGCATCTTGTTGCTTCCTTTATTCATTTCTCTTATGGTTTGTTCGCTTAGCTCAAATGTATATTGGGAATATGTTCTCTGATATAAGCTTACAAGCTCTCTTACAAGCTCATCATTCATATCCTCAACAACCCTTACTCCATACCCTCCATTCTGCAGCCTTTGGTTTGCCGCCTCCCTTGTTGTAGGCTTTATTTTTTGAATTTGCTTAATTGAATTTTTTTCCTCCTTTACTATTTCATCCGGGGATTTTCTCATTTCTTTGCTTCTTCCAAAATATACTAATGCATAATCTAAATCAACGTTGTCAATATTTACAACCGCCTCAACTCTTCCAAGCCCGTTTGGATGGATTTCAAGCTCTCTTAGCATTTTCTTTGACACCATAGCCCTTACAGTAGTTCTCTCAGAGGCCGGATGCCTTCCCTCCGCATCTTTTATTTCATTTTTCAGCTTTAGCACCGCCCCCTCACTGCCGAGCTTATACGCCGCAAACCCCTTTATGCGGTTGTTTCGGGCATCATATGTGAGCGGCCCCGCACCTATGCTTCCAGAACCGCTTCTAGTATTTCCACTAATTAACATAACCTTGTCACCTGTAATAAATAGCTTTATCTATATTAATAAACAAGATGTTACAAATATAACGAACCCTTTTCTTTGGCGCTAAGAAAAGGTCTTCACCCCA
>JBDRNY010000008.1:0-12837 GCA_043810635.1 Microcaldota archaeon
TGCCCCCACCCCGCCTGAAGATATTGATGAATTATGCTTTGAATTAACAATAGAGTCTGCAGTTGAATTTTGCGACGGTGAAATATGCTCCAGCGAATTAGAATTATGCCTTATAGTTGACCCAAAATTTTATTGTGAAATGGCAACAACTCCAGCTCCTCCCACTCTAAAGCCCGGAGACAATGTAATAATTAAAACAAATTGTTATTCTGACGGTACTGAAGTCGAATGCCCAATACTTACCTGGAAAGTAGATGGATTCCAAGATGCAAATGGGCAGCAAAATGTAAGCTTGGCACCATTGGGAAGAGATGCACGAGCTATTCTACCCAATCTCGCATCTGCATATGTTCTAACAACTCTACCCCCAAACAATTATCCAAAACCAAACCCCTACTATTCTTCCGACCCTTACCGCAAAGTTTTAACTATGGAGGTGCCCCCTCCTCCAAACAACCTGCCCCCCCACGTTCTTTTGGTAACTTATGGTGATTTTCTTGATAAGCTTACTCCCCCCACAGTTGTCGGAAATGTAATTGCAAACGGAACAAGCCCGGAGCTCGAAAGACCTTTTGAATGCTCTGTTTATGGAAGCACGGAAGAGCATGTTGTAGTGAAAGATATTAGATTGCCGGATTTAGAAGCAACATTTTCAGTAAAATGCATACAAGGGTGCGACCCTGATGATGAGGATGATGAAATACAGGTAATCACTTATGGCGTGAAAAATGTTGGGGATGGCGAAACACAAAAATTCTTTATAACCCGTCTTGATTTGGAAATGGCCCCCCCGCAATTTTCCATACTCCTTACTCCTAGTAAATTTGGGCCAGATGAGGAAAAAACAAGAGATTATGAATTTACCTGCCCCCACCCAGGAATATTTCCATTTAATGTTACAGCAGACCCAATGCCCCCCTACCCTGACGGAAGGATTGAGGAAGGCCTTCCCGGCTTTGAAACAAACAACAAAAAGAAAGCATATGTTAATTGCGGGGGAGTGCTTGCCTGCCCTGATTTAGTTTAATTTTTCTTTTTATTTTCAATATATTCCCCGCTTCTTTTCTATTTCTTTTATTATTTTTCCGCTTGAATTTTGCGGAATTTTGGGCGCAATATTCCGGCCGGAAGCGTGTTTTGCATAAAACAGGGCATGGGAATTCTGAAGTGATTAAGTTTATATTATGCCAACCTCTCATTTGCCTTATGGCAAAACTGGATTTGTCAATACTTAAAAAAGTGTCTGGCGGCAAAAAAGAGCCCCCTCCTCCCCTCAAGCCCAGCGAAACAGATGAATTAAAAAAGAGAATTTCAATTTTGAGAATGCAATTAGAGCTTTGCAATATTGTTATTGAAAGGTACAAAAAATTCATAGAAGACGGGGAAACCAAATCCATATCAGATTTGCGCTCTTTGGTGCGCCCCATGGATTCCACAATAACCGAAATAAAGATAGGCATAGAAGACCAGTTTCACCCTTATGTATTTGACAGCAATTTTCTTCTTGCCACCCAGAAGGCAATGGATATTTCGTTTGCATGGAAAAAAGTAAAACTGCCAGTGTCTTTCTGGCTTTCATTTCAGGATATGGTTAGGTTGAAAGCTGCAGATGATATGGACCGGGCAATCCTTCTCTGCTCATTATTCCGGGCTTTAGGTTCTGACTCTTCAAGGGTGCTTATAGGCAAAGACAAATCAGCATGGGTGTCATTTACATTTTCAGAAAAGCAATATATTGTAAATATAACAAGCCGTACCATGAGCGCCTACCCTCTGGGGGATGAAGGGTTGAAGCAGTTTATGTACGGAATACAATATGCGTTTAATGACAAGGATTATCAGGATTTGAGCGAGTGAATTCTGAGTTATTTTTATTTTTTATACATTTTCTTCAAATTTTTCATTTGTTTATAGTGCATATTGTTTAAATTTGTGGCATTACATATAATAATGGTAATAATATGCCCCCCCGCTACCTAGACCCCAAGGTGAAATGGGTATGGCTAATACCGCCCTACACCGCCCTCTTCATCATCTGGCTTGTTGTATCTATTGCAGTATTTCTTATGGTTGCAGATAATTTTGTTTTTGGAATGGAAAAGCCGGCATTTTCCATCTCCTTATTCCTTGTTTTGCTGTTTTTTATCGGCGGCCCTGTCTATATCTACATCCATATAGACTATATGTCATTTACCTACGAGCTTGCAGAGCATGAATTTGTTATCAGGCAGGGGCTGCTTACAAGGCACACCACAGTAATCCCTTACAATAGAATCCAGAATGTTAACACAAAACGCACTTTGCTTGAAAGAATTTTGGGGCTTGCCTCCCTCCAGATAGAAACAGCAGGCACAAACCCCTCTGAATCCGAGGGCCTTTTGCCGGGCGTTTCAAGAAAAGACGCGCTTGTTGCAGAAATATTGCAAAGGGTGGAAAGAGTGAAAAAATCCATGCTTGCAACAGGGGCAAAGGAGAAAACCGAGCGCCAGCTGCTTTCCGAAATCCTTAAAGAACTTAGCCAACTAAACCATAATCTACAGCATTCTTACAGAGTTATGGGCAAAACTGTTGCCCCCCCAAAAATTCCAAAAGGTGAGTAAATGTCATCTGTTGAATTAACAAAATATGAAAAAGCAAGAGTGATAGGGGCGCGCGCATTGCAGCTTTCTTCAGGAGCACCCCCTCTTTTAGAAGTTGAAGAATTTGAAACTCCTATGCATATTGCAAAAAGAGAGCTTGAAAAAGCAGTAATTCCTCTTGTAGTGCTAAGATAGGCAATTTGCCCCTTTTTCTGCCAATTTAAATTTATATGCAGAAAATCCAGCATCTTCAAATTTTCTTTTTATTTCATTTATTCTATTATTTTCAACAAGCGCAACAACAACTCCTCCTTCCCCTCCGGCGCCGGATAATTTTGCGCCCAAACACCCTGCATTTAATGCAATTTCAACTACCTTTTCAATATCTTTAGAAGAAACCCCTCCTTTCACAAGCAGTTTATGGTTATTATTCATGCATTTCCCCAATTTCTCCATATCTCCGCTTTCAAATGCCTTCCTCGCGTTTTCCAATATTTTCTCATACTCCCCGCAAATTTCTTTTCTTTCCCCTTCGTTCATTTCTTCCGGCTTTTTTTTAATATTATAATTTTTTGCAAACTTTTCAATTTGCATTACAGTATTTGCCCTTTCCCTTCCTTTTTTTAGAGTATTTACAAGAAGAAATGAATGCCCTCCCCCTAATTTTATATCTAATTTTTTTATTTCAGGCTTGCTTCCATCAAATTTTTTCTTAAATTCAAGCATCCCCCCCCTGCTTACAGCAGTTGCATCAATTCCAGACGGCTTTCCATGCGCAGCCTCATCTCCAGCCATGCAATATTCAAATATTATATTTTCACTCATTTCCTTCCCCAGTTCTTTCCTTACTCCGCATGCAAACGCTCCTGAAAGAGAGGCAGAATTCCCCACCCCTTTCATCGGCCAGCATTTTTTTGCATCAGCATTTATTTCATACTTTTCCAGTCCATCAATTTCCATTAGTAATTTGCAATAAACCGCTTCTATGGGATGCTTAATATTCTCTTTTTCCATGCACTCTTTTGCAGAAATTTTAAGCGAGCATTCTTTTATTGTAGAATTATACTCCAACCCTCCCTCTCCCCTCTCTTCCATGTTAATTTCAATTTCATTAGATGGCTCAACAGCTCCCACTACTCCCTCTGCCCCATATACAACAAAATGCTCTCCAAACAAAATTATTTTTCCCGGAGCAAATGCCTTTATTTTCATACTTCTCTTTTTAGGCGCTTGTTTTTTTAATTACTTGCCAATAGATTATTCTATGGCAATTGACGCAAACTTCCTTCTCATCCTCTCAGCATCCATCCTCCTCCTGGCATTCCTCACATGGCTGATGTATAAGGAGGGAAGCAAGCATTCATGGAAAGAAATAAGCAAAAACACAAAAGAGGAAAGAAATAGAATGGAGAAAAACTGAATTCAAAAAATAAAAACCACAAACCAGCCCCGGGCAAAAATGGAAAAATTAGGCGGAAAGACGGTTTGTGATGCTTAGCCATAGTGCGGGGAAAGAGGGGGGACGGGGTAAAATAATGGAAAAAAAGAATTTGCATTCTTTGGATGAGCAATTTTCCAGCTTTTTCCGCTCATTTGCAATTTATGCAATTGCCATAATTTTTCTTGCAATAATTTCAATCTTTATATTAAATTCCTACCTGCCTTCTCCTTCATGGGAATGGGGAATAGAATCTTCCCCGCTTCAGCATAATGCAAAGCATTCCATACGCGCAGACCAGGAATGGATATATGAAATAAATTCCACCCATTCCCCCTCTCAAAAAATCCAGCTAAATGCGTTTTTCCACCCCTCCTGCCCCGGAGTGGTATTTGCAGATATTACCAATGCGCAAAGATTCCACTCTTCTTTGGAAAACGCCATGCTCCAAAACCCGGGTGTGTATGCAATATGCATTGGAATGGAAGGATATGAATCAAATTCCCATGGCAACAAAATTGGAAATGAATTAGGATTTGAAAATTCCTCTTTTCCCTATTATGCCCCATGGATGCTCTCATTAAATGAAAATTTTTCATGGAAAGCAAACCGCACCCTCACCATTCACCCCACCAACCATACTGAAAAAACATCTATTTCCCTAAAAACAATCAATACAACAAAATTTATGGGAAGGGATGCATTTTATGTCATAATAAAGCAGGAAGGCGGCACAGGAATGCTCGGCCAAGCCCTTGGAAAAACCAATTCAAATTTTTCCATGCTAATAGACAAAGAATTTAGAATCCTCCTTTTTGCACAGCACCAAAATTCATCTATAACCCTTATTTCCGCCCCTTTTAAATTAGGGGAAAAGCTTAACAACTCCTAATCTACCCATAGCTATAAATACCAAAAAATGTAAAGGTATGGATTATGGGTGCTCAATTTTTTAGTGGCTCAGCTGAGGGCATGCGCTCATCAAATACTCTATTTTCAACACTAAGCTCAAGGCGCCAGCTGGATGCAAAATATATTAAAAAAATGAGGAAGGGCGGACTTAACGCTCTTTTTTCAAAAGACCCTGCAGAATTTGAAAAACCGGAAATACTTGAAGAAGTACGTTTGTTTTTGTCTTCCTCTAAAGACGAGCTTGAAAAAGAAACTGCTCTTGCAATGCTCAATGTTTTTAAGGCGCTATACCCTACCGATTCAAAAAATCTGCGTGATGACGGCACATATGCCCGTTATCATCTTTTGTATGTTGCCTATTTAGCAATGAACCTAGGCGCAGATGTTGACGGGGTGTTGCAAGCACTGTTTCATGATGCAAAAGAAGACGGCAAAGTCAAAAACAAGGAAGAATTTGTAAAATTGATAAAAGCAACCGGGCCTGAGCAAGACGGCAAAGTCAAAAACAAGGAAGAATTTGTAAAATTGATAAAAACAACCGGGCTTGAGCATTATCATGAAAATTTAGTGGATATTGTATGGGAAGAAGTTGAAATATCAACACAGGAAGTTCCTAAGGATTCAAAGCTTTATGCTTTCAAAGCACAGCTAAAAAAAGAGCTACGGCCCCCAGTAGAGCTTGTAAGAAAAGAAGTAGGAATGATGCTTGAGCATATATCCAGGCAGCTAAATAGCAGGCAGGAATTCCCTTCTGCTGACATGGCTGAAGTATTTGATGCATTTTTGCATGATGCAAAGAAATGTAGGGACGATGAGAGAAGAAAAAGAGCAGTGGGGAGGATAAGTGCCCTTAAGGGACTGTTTGCCATTGGGAAAAGAACTCATTCTGATGTAATTGGTGAGCTTTCATCAATAATGAAAGACGATATCAGCACCGAAGTGCGACTTTACATTTTCCGTAAAAGCCTGATAAGTCAGTTTAAGATTCCTGTAGATTTAGCAAAGAATGTACGGGCCGAGATGATGAACTCTATTTTGAAAAAGCTTGAAGATCCGTTGGTAAAGGAGATGGCTGCATATGTTATACGAAAATATGAAGAAGCATATGTAAAGAAGCTTTATCGGTCAAAATCTTTTGTTGCTATCCAAAACAAGGAATTTGATACTTTTCATAATGGCCGCACTCTTCTGCGCCTTGACCCTGTCTATGATTTTGCAAAAATTTATTCTCATCTTCAGAAAGTGCTTACACACATAGACTATGCAAAAAAAGTTTCAAATCTTCTTTCAAAAAACCCTCTTTCCGCACTATCTGAATTGTGGAACATGCTGGAGGATTTCCTAAAAAATAACAGTATCAACATGACCTACGCTCTCAAAGATTTGAGGAGTAGAATAAATAGGCATCTCTCTGAAGATTCAAGGTACCAAAAAAGGCTTGAAATGGTGGGCGTTGCAGAAGGCCCGCCAAGGAGCCAGTATGTTCCTGAAGGTTCATATTCCTATGACCAGAGGCCTGTCATCACAATATATCTTGCAGATTCTGAAGATTGGATGAAAACAGTCGCGGTTAATGGAAACGAGCCCGAACTAGTGCAAGAGGTGGAAATCCCGATAACTGTTAATATGAGACATATGGGCATACTCATGCCAAAAAAGATTAACGCAGGGAAAACCATGCGTCTTATTGAGGAGCTTTATTCAGCGAAAGGCATAAGCTACACCATACGCGAGAGTTATCTTTATCCTCTGATTGGAGACGAAATATCTATTATTTTAGGCCTCAACTCCCCCGCAGAACTTGTAGAAAAGGCAGAATTTCTTTACAAACACAACCCATGGGATGAATGGTATAATGAAACTGAAGCTGTGGGGCGGGAAATTCAAAACGAATTTGCAGAAACGTTAGTTCGCCTAAATAGAACTCTAAGTGCTGAATTATATAACCTATTTTCAATCCTTTCCAAGGAACCGAATTACCTTAAAGAACAGCTGAACAAAATATTGGCGAAACTAAGCCTTAGAAAAAAGGATTAGCAAGATGCCCATCCCAATTTTCCTCTTCTGTAAAATGCATTTTTCCGCAAATAATTATTACAGCCGGCCCATCAGGCTCGCTTTTTCCTTTCATTTCATACTCTCTTATTTTCCCAGCCCAAATTTTCTCATCTTCCCAGCCAACTTTGAATAAAACAAATATCTTTGCATTCTCGCCTATTACTGGCTTTTTTATTCCTCCGCTTTCAATTTGTTTTTGTTGCGCTTTTTTCAAAATTTCAATTGCTTCAGAAGGCTTCATCCCTCCCATTTTCTCATCAATATCCAGCAAACAAAGCGTATGCGCCCCAATTTCCAAATTCTCTTTTATCACATCAACAAATGATGCAGGAGTATAATTTTCTTTCCAATAAGGAATTGTAATTGTTTTTCCGAATTTGTATATTTGCAATCCAGCCGCCCCTGCAGCAGCCGTAATTATTGACGAAGCATGCAAAATTCTTGTTTCAATTCCATTTTTTCTCGCAGTTTGCAATAATGAAATATGGGTAGTTGCACTCATCGCATCTCCCGGCACAATTAATGCAACCAATTTATTTTTCCCGCATACATCCAATATTTTCTTCTCCCCCTCAACATCCTCCCTTTTCAAAATTTCAATTTCCTTACCAACCAATTTTTCAATCCTTTCAATCGTCCCCTCTCGTATAATATTTGTATATTTTTCAGCAAATATTTTATCGCATTTTTTCAGTGCTTCCACTGACTTAAGAGGCAAATCCCTCTCATCACAAATTCCCAATCCCACTAAGTAAAGGGTATTCATACTGGAAATCTACCCATGCAAAAAATATAATCCCTCCCCACCCAATCTATTTATGGATATATTGGGCTTGGCAAAAAAAGCAAGAAAAGAAGGGGCTGTGTTAAACAGGGGGAAAGATTTAACTGACCTCTGTCCTGCTTGCAAAAGAAACGGAAGGATATATTGCCCCCACAAGCCGATGCTTGCAATAAAAGCAGAATTGGCAAGGGAATTTGACAAGCAGGATTTTTTCGGCCCCTCCCCCCCGAATTTGTTTGTAGGGGAATATAATTATCCGAATATAACTTGGGGGCCTGCAATTTCCCTTGCAGAGGGAATACCTGACAATCCAAAATATTGGTATGGGTGGGGGTTTGATGCAATAGTGCGCGCCAGAAGCATGCAAATAAGGGGAAAGGCAAAAAGTACTG
Organism: Microcaldota archaeon; assembly: GCA_043810635.1. Taxonomy (GTDB): domain Archaea; phylum Micrarchaeota; class Micrarchaeia; order Anstonellales; family Anstonellaceae; genus 1-14-0-10-45-29. The sequence goes on from JBDRNY010000008.1 coordinate 8,164, forward strand.
TTTCTGCCGCAAAAATAAGAAGCCCGGGGCTTGGAAGGGAAGAAAAAATAAGCAGAATGCTTTTAGATGCCCAAGAAAGTTCCATGTCTTCCGTACCTGTTGATTTGGAAGCCCATTTTTCAAAAAAGCCGAATTTGCAAATTCAATTTTATGCAATATCCCAGCCAACAGGCCCTTCTGCACCTATGGAAAAACTGAAAATTGTTGACAATCCGAAAATACCCGGCAAAGTGGATGAATTGGTTGAGGAAGGGATAAATGCGAGCAATGCAATTAGGGAGCTTACTTGTGCAGGATTTGATGAGCATTATTTAACCCGATTGCTTACTTGTGGAGTGCTTGGAAATAAGAAGAGAAGAAAATTGGTGCCGACTAAATGGGGCATTACTGCAATAGATGATATGATTGCAAAGCAAAATATGGAAAAAATACGCGACTTTTCTGAAAATTCTAAATATCTCTTTTATCAAAATGAATATTTGGCAAACAGATTTTCAATTTTGTTGCTTCCGGGTGCATGGGAATATGAAAATTTTGAAGCATGGTGTGGCTCTTCAGGAAGATATGCAATAAGTGAGGAATATGAATCTTATTGGGGAAGAAGTGAATATGCCTTTTCACAGGGAGGGGGCTATTATGCTGCCCGCTTTGCAGTATGCGAAGCATTGGCAAGCAAAATAAGGAGGCAGGCGCGGGTTGTTGTTATAAGGGAAATCATGCCAGAATATGATTTGCCTTGCGGCGTCTGGGTATTGCGTCAGACTGTGAGGGAAGCATTCCGAAATTCAGCAGTGGAATTTTCCTCATTTAACGAGATGATTGAATATATCAAGCCAAAGCTAAAAATTCCATTTTCCAAATATTTGTCCAAAAGCACCATATTAAGGCAGCGCCGCCTCTCAGATTTTTAACCAACCCCACCATTTTCCCCTTCCAGAAACATTTAAAAAGGTGTAATCCGAATATAGTTATGGTGTGATAATTATGACCTTTAAACAAGTAGCTAACAAAGTATGGCGAGCTGCAAAATATCCTGTAACAGCTGCCGTTGGCATAGCAGCAACCCTCTTTTTCCTCAAACAATGTGACTCCGCACGAGAATATGCTGGTTTGAAAGAAAAGACAAAAACAGATACCTTAGAGATAATTAACTCTTATGAAAAAAGCCGCATTACAGACTCACTTGATTTGGTAGAGCTTGATTATAATGCAGTCAAAAATGCCAAGCCAACCGGAATTAAACTTCCTGTAATCTCAGAATATAATGGCCGCTATGTTAAGGGCGAGAAAAAGATTTATCGTGTAGTGGGGGGAGTTTCTTCAGAAATTGATGCCAATACTGCTTTGGACGAATTAAGAGATAAAAATGCAAAGCAGCGGCATCAGATTAAAGCGCTGAAAAACAAGATTGCCGGACTTAAAGAGCAGAACAAGGAATCGGAATACCAAATTGTAAGCTTGCAGAGCCAGATTAAAGCGCTGAAAAACAAGATTGCCGGACTTAAAGAGCAGAACAAGGAATCGGAATACCAAATTGCAGGGCTGCAGCATCAGATTAAAGCGCTGAGAAAGGAAATTGCTGAACTTAAGGGTCAGAAGAAGAAACTGAAAAGAGAAAATGCAGAGCTACAGAAGAATATTAGAGAATTGATACAAATGTTAGCTAAGAAAGAAGAAGGAGACATGTCTGGCCCTCCTTCCTATAAATAATCCCTTCTTTTCCTACTTTCTTTTTTATTCAAAGAAAACGCTTATTAACCGCCACATCTATTTCTATTTGGTGGTAATATGCTTGACATAATACTAATAGTCCTTGTAATTATTGTAGTTTTCATACTTCTATTTTTTGTATTAATGTACAACAACCTCATCACTCTCCGCGCCAGGGTGAATAATGCCTGGTCCCAGATAGATGTGCAGCTTACCAAAAGATATGAAATGGTGCCGAATTTGGTGGAGACCGTGAAGGGGTATGCAAAGCATGAAAAAGAAGTGTTTGAAAAAGTAACCCGCGCCAGAAGCCAGTGGTCAAAGGCATCAACTGTCGGGGAAAAGGCAAAAGCAGACAATATGTTTGCAGGGGCGCTGAAAAGCCTGCTGATGGTTGCTGAAAATTACCCTAAATTAAGGGCAAATGAAAATTTCAAGCTGCTTCAGGAGCAGTTGGAAGGGATTGAATCTAAAGTTGCATATGCACGCCAGTTTTACAATGATTCTGTGCTTGAATACAATACAAAAATACAGCATATGCCTGATGCGTTAATGGCAAACATTCTTAGCTTTACTTCAAGAGAATATTTCAAGGCAGAAGGCGGCGCAAGAAAAGCAATCAAAGTGAAATTTTAACGCCCTTTTTTATTTTTAATTTTTTATCGAATGCGTACTAAAGGGGGTTTTATGGCATCATTTTGGGATGTGCAAATGGAAAACAAATTGTTTTCATACGGATTAGTCGCATTAATGATACCTATAATTATAGTGCTTGTATGGTTTGCTTCTTGGTTTTTTGAAGGGGGGGAATGGCTCTTTCCTTTGGCAATTATTTTCTCTATTGTTTATTCAATAGGCGGGTATTATCACGGGGATAAAGTTGTATTGTCTGTTTCAGGCGCAAAGCCTGCAGATGAGAAAGAGCATATTTATTTGCATAATGTAGCCGAAGGATTGGCATTGGCTGCAGGAATTCCAAAGCCCAAATTATATGTAATACAAGATGCCTCCCCGAATGCATTTGCAACAGGCAGAGACCCCAAGCATGCATCAATAGCAGTAACCACCGGGCTTATACAAAAAATGAACCGCGCTGAATTAGAAGGTGTAATTGCGCATGAAATGTCGCATATAAGGAATTTTGACATCCGCTTTATGACAACTGTTGTTGTGCTAGTAGGATTAATTTCAATACTTGCAAATATGATGGGAAGGATGTTTTGGTTTGGAAGAGGGAGAAGCGACAGAAAAGGCGGCGGCATATTGATGGTAATAGGCATAATACTTGTAATATTCGGCCCCCTTCTGGCTCAATTGGTAAAGCTTGCAATTTCAAGAAAAAGGGAATATCTGGCAGATGCATCAGCAGCCCAATTAACCCGAAATCCTGACGGATTGGCATCTGCATTGGAGAAATTAAAAACCGCCCCTGCCATGAAAAATGCAAATGAAGCAACAGCCCCCCTCTTTATTTCAAGCCCTGACGGAGGACAGAGGAAAAAATCATTTATTGATTCTGTCTCCCATGTATTTTCCACCCACCCTCCTTTGGATGAGCGAATTAAAACATTGAGGGCGATGTAATTTTTTACAATGATTGCGAGCGGGAAAGCCTGCCCTTTTAAAGGGCAGGATGAGAGCGAGCCAATAAGCCAGTGGAAAGTTACCCCTTCCAAACTTCTTTATAAAGCCCCTGCAACAGCTTATCATGCGCAACTACAGATACAGAATCTACCCCACGAGAAAGCAGCAAAACAAGCTCAATGCCCAAATGAAGCTCTCAAAACAAGCATACAATTTTCTGCTTGAAAAAGCAAAAGAAAAATTCAAAAAAGAGGGGAAAACACTCTCAAAATTTGATATGGACAAGCTTATCATCCAATTAAAAAAAGAGAAGCCAGAATACAAACAGCCCCACTCCCAAGTATTGCAAAACATCTCGAACAGAGTATCTAAAGCTTATTCAAATTTCTTCAGAAGGGTGAAAGAGAAGAAAAAAGGAAAGAACATAAAGGCAGGCTTTCCAAGAATCAAAAAATATGCAAAAAGCCTTACCTACCCCCAATCTGGCTTCTCATTTACTTCAGACAAGCGCATCTTTCTCTCAAAAGTAGGCAGCATGCTAATTTCCATGCACAGGCCTCCAAAAGGGAAACTCAAGACATTAACAATCAAAACTTCCGCCTCAAACAAATGGCATATTGCAATTACCTGCGATATTCCAAAAGTAAAATTCAAGCCAAACAACAAACCAAAAGTTGGATTAGATGCAGGAATAACAAATTTTGCAACCCTTTCAAACAGCATAAAATTTTCAAACCCAAAATTCCTAAACAAAGCATTGCCAAAGCTCAAACTATTGCAGCAATCCCTCTCAAGAAAAAAGAAGAAAAGCAACAAGAGAAGAAAAGCAAAGCTCAAACTATCCCTATTCCATGAAAAAATAGATAATTGCAGAAACGACTTTCTGCACAAATTATCCAACATACTTACAAATTCTTATTCTATTATTGCAATTGAAAAATTAAATGTAAAAAATATGCTCAAAAATTCCTATTTGTCCAGAAGCATTATGGATGCCTCCTGGGCATCATTTATAGCAATGCTTTGCTACAAGGCTGAGAGAGCTGGTTGCAGAGTAATTGCTATAAATCCAAAAAATAGTAGCAAAAAATGCAGCAACTGCGGAAACTTGAGAGAAATGCCCTTAAATAAAAGAGTATACAACTGCCCTGTATGCAAGATGAGTGCAGACAGGGATGTCAATGCTGCAAAAAATCTCATCAATTCTGTGATTTCAAATCACTATGCTGTGGGGCACACAGTGAAAGCCTGCCTAAAAAGGGTCTCTACTCCAAACGTTGCGCTTGGGGCAAGCAATTTTAATGAAGTGGGAACTATAAATCAAGTATGCTAAACATGCTTGGGTGGAAGCCCCCGCATTTATGCGGGGGAGGATGTCAC
>JBDRNY010000009.1:0-33590 GCA_043810635.1 Microcaldota archaeon
AAAAAAACGGGAAAATTGAGATTTGAAATAACAGATATGTGAGGGGGAAACCAAACGCAAAAGAGTTTGAAAGCCCCCAACACCTATTTAATTAATCGCCCCCTAAGCTCCAAATATGAGAAGAAGAAGGCGCGCAAAATTTTATCATCAGAAGCACTCCAAACACAAAAGCCACTCTGGATACAAAAGCCACCCTCAATACAAACGCGGTTCAACAAAGACAGAACCAGTAGATCTCAAAGCTATTGCCAGAAAAGCAATGAAAAAATATGGATTTACGCTTGATTTCCCAAGAGAAGTTATGAAAAAAGCAGAAAGATTAGACAATAGAATTGTAGAATCTAGAAAAAATAAAGTACAAGATTTAAGGCATCTTCTATGGTCATCCATAGACAATATAGATACTGAAGACCTGGACCAGATAGAATACTGCGAGAAAAAAGGCGAAAATATACATATTAAAGTGGCAATTGCAGATGTAGACAGTTACGTGCCCAAAGATTCAATTTTAGACAAACACGCACAAAGAAATACCACTTCAGTATACACTGGAGTGCAAATCTACCCCATGTTCCCAGATAGATTATCAAAAGATCTCACATCACTACCAGTAAACCAGGATAGGCTTGCAATGGTGACTGAATTCTCAGTTTTACCAAAAGGAGAAGTGATTCCGGGCAAAGTATACGAAGCAGTAGTAAAAAACAAAGCCAAACTGGTTTATGAACAAGTAGGCAAATGGCTTGAGAATAAAGGTCCAATTCAAAAACAAATAAACACCAAAGAACTCAAAGCTCAAATAAAACTACAATACGAGGCTTCACAAAGATTAGGCAAATTCAGAGCAAAACAAGGAGCACTAGAACTACAAACTATGCAAACAAGGGCAATTGTGAAAAACGATAAAGTGCTCGGATTATACATAATAGAGGATGACCCAGCAAAAAGAATAATTGAAAATTTCATGATAGGTGCAAATGGAGTAATCTCTGGGATGCTTGAAAAAAGCAATAGGCCTACTATTCAGAGAGTAGTAAAAAAACCAAAATATTGGAAAGATATAGTTGCGCTTGCAGGGAAACATAAATTCAGGCTCCCGGGCATGCCAGATGCATCTGCATTATCTAAATTCCTAGATGCACAAAGAGAGAAAAGCCCAGAACTATTCTCAGACCTCTCACTTACAATTGTCAAACTCTTGGGCCCAGGCGAATATGTGCTCTATGATAAGAGAAAGCCCATAGGGCATTTCTGCATGGCAGTCACAAGCTATACTCACTCAACAGCACCTAATAGAAGATATCCAGATCTAATAATTCAACGACTAGCAAAATCATTTTTAGATGGTACTCAAACGCCCTACAAGAAGCATGAACTGGTAGAGCTTGCTAATAGGTGCACAGAACTTGAGCACGCGGCAAAGAGAGTGGAGCGCTTTGTAACAAAGGCAGAGGGTGCAGTACTTCTAAGAAAACACTTGGGAGAAGTCTTTGATGCCATAGTCACGGGAGCCTCAAGAAAAGGCACATATGCAAGATTGACAGACCCTCCTGTGGAAGGAAAAATAATGGGTGATGCTCGGGGGATAAGAATAGGGCAGCAAATCAGGGTAAAACTCATTAATTTGGATCCTTACATGGGCTATATCGATTTTGCTCTGCAGAAATGAAAAGAGTTATTTATTGAATTTAATATGAAACATTAGATGGAAATCCAGATGCATCACTATATTTTGCGCTCCCGATGGGAATGGTAAACAATCTTTTAAGAAAAATTTCATATAAATATGAAAATACCCCAGAAAGGAAAGAAGATGAAATATTGCAATTTGTATAGGCACGGGAATAGTTGGTTTGAATGTTGTGCAGGATTGGTTTGCTTGTGAAAGGGCAAGTTTCCGGCGGAATTTCTAATACTTATTTTCTCTTGCGGTCTTTTTTATACCCCATCAACTTGTCATAATCTGAATGGCTCTTAATATCCAAAACAAATGCAATTATTTCAATTTGGCTGTCATGGCGGAGGGTATAAAGCATTCTCCAACGATTTGCTAAACTCACCCAGAAAAGGTTGTTAATGCTATATTTAATAACATATTTTCGAGGTATAAGCTTTTTGGCAATCGGCTCTCCGTACTGCGGATTGGCTTTGATTAGCCCTTTTTTCTGTTCAATTGATTTAAGGATTGAGCGCTCTATTTTTGATGCAGGCGCGCGTGAATTGAGCTCTTTGTAAGCTTCTTCAGCTTCATCAGACAAAATCACGCGAACATTCATATTTCAAGGCCCCTCTCAACAGCTTTCTTAAGAGCCGGATTTGAATTCTCTATCCAGGTGATTCCGCGCACCCCTACAAAAATTTTATTGCTTTTCTGCAAGTAATCAAGAATCACCATCAAAGTATTATGATTAACCTGCTTTGGGAGTTTTTTCTTAATATCTGCAACAGAGAAAACGCTTTCATCCATTTCCTGAAGTGTTTTCTCTACCATTAATACAGTATTAAGAGTTGGCGAATGAGCCATTTTTTGAGTTTGAGTTCCTTTCATATTTATCACCAATTGATACTTATTGATATCAATTAGGTAGACATAAGTATAAATAACTATGCTTGATATTAACACCGAAAAATAATGATGCAAAAAACTGTTTTTAAGCTTTTGAGAGGGCAAGTTTCCACTGGATTTCGGGTGAGAAGGGAGGAAATTGGAAATTTAGCCGCCAATTCTATCTTTTCCCTTTTATCAATCCAATTGTTTTTGCAACAGCCTGGTTAAGGGTTTCATTTTTCAATATGCCCAGCTTTTTTACTAATGATTTTTTTGAATATCTGGCTATAATATCATACCTTATTGCAGACTGTTCAGCCAGAAAGCATTTGGCAAAATCTTTCTTAGAATCAAGTGACAGGGCATATTCATGATTTAAATTTGTAGTAAGATGCAAACAAATAACCTCTTCATTCTTTGAATTGAAGTCTAAATTCGAAATTATTACTGCAGGTCGTGCCTTAATTTCGCTCTCTGCAGTGTCTTTAGCCCATCTCGCCAGCCAAACATCCCCGCGCACAAAAACTTGCATTTAATCACTCTAAATATTTATTCCATACTTTGTCTTCCTCAGGATCTTCCCAATAATCCCTGTTGGCATTTGCCATTATAAATTTAGAAATGTCTTTCTCCTCTTTTTCTGCTTCTTGTTTTTCTTCTTCCCTTAGTTTATTGAGTCCCATGCGCACCACTTCTGCTTTGGAGGCTGCCCTGCCTTTTTTGATATAATTATTTACCAATTTTTCCAAATCTCCCATCAATTTTAAGCATACTTCCATATTAAACACCCATCCAATATGTATTGAATAGGTATATAAGCCTTTTGAAATGCATTTTCTCACAATAAACTAACTGGAAGGGCATTTTTAAACAAAAGGAAGGGGTAAGTTTCCACTGGATTATGTGGATATTGGGCCTCCAAGCTATAATAATTATAAATATTACACTATTTTGAAGGAAGCCGGGGCAAAGCATTCAAATGAATTAAAATAGATTAAATGCCCTCAAAAATTGGAGAAAATTGGAAATTTAGGACCGATAATCTTTTGGGCATGAAAAAATCAAACTTTGGGCCTTTGAGGCGGATGCCCAACCTTTTTAAAAAATACATGGCTTAGTCCTGCGTGGATTCTTTTGGAGAGATAACCCTGCTTGTTGCGCTGGCAGCAATTTTGGGAATAATTGCAAAAGCGCTGAAACAGCCGTTAATAGTGGCATATATTGCATGCGGGATATTGGCGGGCCCCTTTTTGTTTGATATGATTTCCTCTACAGAAACATTGTCCTTATTTTCGCATATAGGAATTTCTTTGCTTCTTTTTATTGTGGGCCTGGGGCTTAGCCCCCATGTCATACGCGAAGTGGGAAAAGCCTCCCTGATAACCGGAATCGGGCAGATATTATTTACAGCAATAATCGGTTTTGGCATTTGCACAATGTTGGGATTCACATTTATAGAATCGCTTTATTTGAGCATAGCCATCACATTCAGCAGCACGATTATAATCATGAAATTATTATCCGACAGGGGGGACACCGAAACGCTGTATGGAAAAATTTCAATGGGCTTTTTGATAATTCAGGACATAGTTGTGATATTTATTCTCATCTTTGTATCTGCAATGCAGAGTGCGGAGGGAGTGGAATCATTTTTTGTGCAGTCCGCGGCAAACGGAATAATGCTTCTTGCTGCAGTATATTTGATAGCAAGATATGTGTTCCCAAAAATTTCAGGCACAATCGCAAGAAGCCAGGAAAATTTGGTGGCATTCTCGGTTGCATGGTGCCTTGTAGCCGCATTTGTATTTCATCATTTTGGCTTTTCCATGGAAATAGGGGCATTGCTTGCGGGAGTGGCCCTCTCAAGCTCTGTTTACAGGCTTGAAATCATGTCAAGAATGAGGGCGCTCAGGGACTTTTTCCTTATCCTTTTCTTTGTGCTTTTGGGGGCGCAAATGCAGTTTGCAGATGTTTCATCAAAAGCCTTTGAAATAGTGGTGCTCTCCCTCTTTATCCTTGTCGGCAACCCGCTTATTGTTTTTTTAATAATGATGTATTTGGGGCATACGGCAAGAAACGGATTTATGGCGGGGCTCACGGTTGCGCAAATCAGCGAGTTTTCCATAATACTTATGGCATTGGGAATTAGAGTCGGGCATCTTAATCAGGAGCTTCTGTCGGTTATTACTTTGGTGGGCATAATTACAATCACCGGTTCTGTATACATGATTTTATACTCAGACAGAATTTACTCCCGGCTGTCCGGAGTTTTGGAAAGGTTTCAGAAAAGGGACCATCCAAAATTAGCAACAAGAAAAAACGCTAAAATTGACATCATACTATTCGGGCATAACCGCATAGGCTATGATATTGTGGATTCTTTGTCAAAAAGAACATCAAACTTTATGGTTGTAGACCATAACCCCCAGGCAATAGGGGAGCTGAGGGAGGCAAAAATAAATTATGCATATGGAGACGCCTCGGATATGGATTTTGTGGGTGAGCTTCCGCTAAAGAAAGCGCGGCTGTTTATTTCCACAATACCTGATTTTGAAACGAACGCAACGCTTGTCAGTCAGATAAAAAAGGCAAACAAAAAGGCAATAATTTTTGTGGTATCCCACGATATAAAAGAGGCGCTAAGGCTCTATAACCAGGGCGCAAGCTATGTAGTTCTTCCGCATTTTCTTGGAGGAAGGCATCTGGCATATATGCTAAAAAGATTTTATTCAGGCACCCTCAATAATAAAAAGGAAATAAAGAAGCATGTGCATCATCTCGAAAGAAAATTGGCAAGCGAGCATAAGCATCCGGCATATAACCGGAAGCACAGATGATGGAATTTATGCCTGAAAAAGGGAAAAAATTGCAAATTTAGCAGGTTTTTCTAAAAGTTATCTTTATTTTGGCACCTGATTCTTATCCTTTTATTTTTGCCTAATGCTTGAAGCTTGATTGCAAGGTCAGCGCCAATCCTTGCTGTCATACCATCGCTCACCACTGCGCTCCAAAAGGTTTTCAGATATTGTCTTCACTAGCTCTTCGAAACTTATATTTTTGTTGGCATATGCTTCAACGACAGGCATGACTTTTCGAACAAAAACTGTTCCAAATGCTTGGGCTGTGCCTTCTTCAAAGTGCTCGGCCAGCTGGGAGAAGATTGATAGGTTTTTTACAAAAAATCCGGCAGTTTTTTCATCTCGCTGGATTTCATAAAATGCATAGTGCGCAGACTTGCCTGCAGCATCTGAGATTTTTGCAAGATGATTCACTATTTCAGTCGGATTTCTGAAAAATTCGGCATGGATTAGTGGAGTTTCAAGGGCAAAAAACGCATTATCGCTATAGCTCCCGCCCTCTTTTGAAAGGGTGTTGAAATGGCTGATGATAAACTGGGGGTCAGACCTGCATTTAGCAAGTATTTTTTCTTCGGAAATGGCATTGAACAGGTAGAATCCGTCACCTTCAGCCTCATCAGCCAATGCTTCAAAAATCTTTATTACCTGATCAGGATCTTTGCAAAACCATTTGGCAACAGAGTCTTTTGCCAGCGCTTTGAATGCCTGACCTGAAACTCCGTCAGTTGCATCTTTAAACTGATCAAACCGCTCAATAACTGATTGGGGGTCACTGAGAAACATTTTTGAGATGTCGTCCTGGTCAAGAGCGCTCATGCCGAAATAGGCGTCGCCTTTAATCACTCGCAGAATTTTGATAAACTCATACGGCTTCTGGACATATAAAGAAGAGCACATTCCCGAACCGAGCATGCGTTCGATAGTATACTCATAAGTCCGTCCTGCTGCGTCATAACTGCCCATGAATGGCCTGTACTTATCGCTTATTTCAGCAATTTCCACCATGGTCTTTACTGCTTCATCGGTTTTATTGATAAAGAATTCAGAGATTTTGCCACTGGTCAGCAAGTCAAGCATTAGCAGTTCGTCATCACAAGCCTCAGCCAGTTTCACGAATTTTTCAGGATATTGCACAAACAAGTTCTGAAGATTGCCGCCCCTTCGGTATGCGTTCGAACTGATGGAATAGAAGATAAGGCTTGATGATCCGTTCTTTCTTATGTTGCACATGCAGTTGATCAGGCGCTCGGGTTCTTTCTCAAAGAAGCTGGCTATAATATCCAGCTTGAGCAACATGAGTTCAGAAGTCATTTCCTCGTGGTATTTTTCATGAAGTGGATCCATCCACCGATATATAGCCCCTGCTTCATATAGCTGCTTGTATTTTTGGACAATAAAATTTGGGTCCTTTTCAAACATCCTGCAGATGATAGGATTGGTGAGAGTTTCGAAGACAAGGTCAACATTCAGATAATGGGTATTTAGCGCCAGTTGGACAAATTCGGAGGTGTGTTTTAAGAAAAGTTCCCCGATTTTTGGATGCTTGAATACTGCTGCAACCTCATCCATTTCGCCCTTGCTGCAGTAAAGAATCTTTGAAAATGCGCTTGGGTTCGCAAAATAGAGCTTTCGGACACTTTCGTCTTTTAGTTCTTTGAATACTTTTTCAGGCTCATATGTTCTGAGGGCTATAAGCTCAAAGGCTTCCGAATCTTGCTCATACATGTCTGCAACGCCCCCGACAGAAAGGGCCTTGAATACACGCAAAACTTTTTCTCGGTGCTCTTCGGCCATTGATATAAATAAAGAGGGGTTTTTGACAAAGAGCTTGGCTACATCATCTTTTGAGAGCGCATAGAATGCATACGCGCTTGAATGCCTATCCTCGCTGACGTCTTCTGCTAGAGTACAGAAAAGGTCAGCCACAAGCTGCGGAGAGCGCGCATAAAATTCATTTATGTCTTTTTGCAGGAGGGCATAAAATGCATAGTCGGCGTATTCTGTTGCATCGGCTATTTTTGCGAATAATTCAGGATTGATGACAAACAATTTGGCGACCGAATCTTGTGAAAGCTGGTATGCAGTCGAATATGATCTTTTTCCGGTCTCATTAATTATATCCAAAAAAGAATCCATAAGCCGGCTTTCATTATTCATAAGATAATCTGAAATATCTTTTTGGGCGAGAGCTTTGAACTCATTGCTTGAGCCGCCTTCAGTTTCTTCTGCGATTTGAACAAAAAGATAAGGCTTTTTTGCAAATAGCTGTGCCACATTTTCTTCTCCGAGGCTTTTTAGAGTGTGAGATGCATATTCTTTATCTGCATCTATTATGTCCTTAATATATTGAATTGTTTTTTCAGGCTCTTTTTCAAACATGACCTTAATATCCTTCTGATTAAGCACATCCATCACAAGGTCGGAATATTTCCATGTTTTGATTTCTTCCATATATAAATTAATTTTTGCCTTGTTTTCCTGCAAAACTGGAATGCTGAAATCGATTTTCGGTTCAATTTTGCCACCGGCAACCAGCTTTTGGGCTGACGGGCCAAACAAAATGGCTGTAGAAATTGCTGAAAGAAGGAGAGACTTATGAAAGAACTTTATTTTCGCTTTGTTTGAGGTATTAGTTGAAAAAGAAGCAGGCTTTTCAAGAAGAATATTCTCATTCATAATCAAACACCTCATTTAGATTTTATTTAAAGGATTTTGGATAGGTATATTTCGCTGAATTTGCATATCTCCCGCACCTCTTTGTTATAGAAATAATAAGAGTGTGAAAACTAATAAACCTATTTCAGGCGGGGTTGCTTGAATAGGCTTAAAAGTTTGTGTGGGGAATTATAATTAGGTGGGAGAATGAAGGCAAAAACTGTGCAAAAAGACGGGTTGACAATAACAAAAAATGCTTTTTCTATTATAAAACAGCTTAGGTTAAGGGAAATCAGGTTTTGCAAAGCAAAAAATTTGAGAATGCATGAAATGGGCGAGCGGGCTTATTATCAAAAGCTTTGTGATTTTGCTGAGGAAAATTGGGATACAGAGAAGATAGTAAAATATGGGGGGAATGCAAAACTTGCTGAACTTATTGGCAAAAAATTGTCTGCCGCGTGTAAAAATGATGATTTGGAAAGCATTAGAGGCATTATTGATAATGTTGATCTTTTTACTCCTTATAAATACACAAAAAACCTGTTTAACCTTATTTGGACCGACTTTCCAATAAAAATAATTGATTATCTTTTTCAAAAAAAGAAAATAAGCTTAGGTTATAGAATTGGAAAAAATAATGTAACCATATTTCATGGAATTGCCCTTAAATATCAGGAAAAAACAGTGGGGACAAACATGATGCCTCAAGAAACAAAAGATTATGCAAAAAAGCTTACAAAAACAGTGGGGGCGAAATTTTTGAATAAGTTGGATTCTGAAGGAAAAACTGCGCTTGATTATGCCGGAAGCCTCAGAAGCCATAAACAGATGGATGTTGGAAGGCTTATTGCAGATAATCCAATGTCTGATATAGATACTTATGACCCACTGGATTTTGTGAGTATTGGGCCTCCAAGCTATAATAATTATGAATATTACACTATTTTGAAGGAAGCCGGGGCAAAACATTCAAATGAATTAAAATAGATTAAATGCCTCAAAAAGGGAAAAAATTGGAAATTTAACTCATATAAAGTTGCCAAAAATCGCATATTCTGATAAAATCAAGCTATAGAATGTTTTTTGAATGTCTCTAATCATATATTATACAACCAGATTAAATCTATTTCAATGGATTTAGTTTAGGCAGTTTAATGGAGAGAATATTATGAATGACAACCGAGATAGACGTGGCGGTTTTGACCGCGAAATGCACAATGCAATTTGTGCTGATTGCAAGAAGGAGACGCAAGTCCCTTTCAAGCCATCAGAAGACAGACCTGTATACTGCAGAGATTGTTACCAAAAACACAAGAAATACTAAATTAATTTTTAATCTTTTTTATTTTAGAGATTGAATTTAGATTCTTGTCAAATTTTTTTTATTTTTTTCATAAAAATTAGAAAATGCCTGAAAAAGACAAAAAATTGAGAAATTTAGGCATGCTTGAAAATGCGAAATTGGCGGGAAATGGTTTGAAATCAAAAATTTGGCTAATTCTGGAAAATATGCGCCCAATAATCCCGTATTTTGGCTCTATGCATCTTATAAGCATCAGATGGTATAGTATAGTGTAACAAAAAGATGGGCAAATGGATATTCAATTCAATAAAAACTCTAAAGCCAGAAAGCCAGATATGGCGCATATTCTGGTTTTTGCAAAAAATAGTATTGAAGCTTTGATAAAAAACTCAAAAAAGCTCGGGGTGCAGAATTTTTTCAAAGAGAATTCAAGCTATAGCCTAGCCATGGCGCTTGTGACTGATTCGACATATAAGGAATATTCTTCCCCTGATACGCATTACAAAATGTTTATTCTGGTTGCAGAAGCACTGGATAATGGGTGGGTTTCCCGGGAGTTTATATGTGATTTGAACGGAAAGAATATTTGCAAAATTTCAAAGCCCGGCAAAGAGCCGATGGAGCTGAAAGAGCTGGGGCTTTCATCCCAGGCGGAAATTATGTTTTATGAGCCTGGAAACGGGGTAAAGGTTTACAACAGGACGACGCAATTGGCAAGAATAACAAATGAAGCCAGAAGCAGCGATAGAAACTTTCTGAATATCACAAATTGGCTTACTAAAAAAACAAGCCACCACCATATTGCAGTAATACAATAATTTCGGATGCTTTTTTTTTATAAAGTTGGGAATTTGTAAACTGCCAGAATGGCGAAAAAAGGGAAGAAAAATGGAAATTAGCAGGCTTTTCTAAACATTATTAAACTTCCCCTGCCTGCTTAAATTATGAAAATAGACTGGAAAAAGCTGGTTGCGGCAATTCTAATTTGCCAATTGGCGGGAATAATAGGCTCAATTTTCAGTGCAGCTGCAATTCCTGAATGGTATTTTTATCTGGTTAAGCCTGCTTTTACCCCTCCAAACTGGCTTTTTGCACCTGTTTGGATTGTTTTGTATACATTGATGGGTATTGCAACATATTTGGTTTATGAAAAAGGGGTGAAAAAGAAGAAAGTGAAGCAGACGCTGAAAATTTTCGGGGGGCAGTTAGTATTGAATGCGTTGTGGAGTGTGCTGTTTTTTGGATTGAGAAATCCGTTTTATGCATTAATTTGCATACTTATATTATGGCTTGCAATTATGTGGACAATGTTTAGGTTTTATGAGGTGGACAGGAAGGCGGGCTATATGCTTATCCCTTATATTTGGTGGGTTAGTTTTGCAAGTTATTTGAATTTTGAAATTTGGATGTTAAATGGCTAAGTTATTTTTTCTTTTCATCTGCCTTTGCAGCAGCATTTGAACATCTCGGGCATGTCATGAAATATTTTGCAAAATATTGCGCCCGCCTCATTTAATTCTTTTTTTCCTCTTTTAGTGAGGGAGTAATATTTTTTCTTGTCGCAGGATACCATGCCTTTTTCTTTCAGCTCTTTTAAGGCAGGATATAAAGTGCCGGGGCTGGGCTTGCTTCCCCTCCTGATTTGCAAATCTTTTGATATTTCGGCCCCATTTTTCTTTCCTTGGCTGAGGTTCCAGAGTATGAGGTAGGAAAGAAATCCTTTCATATCGCAGCATTTCATATTCATTCTATCGGTTATCCTATATATAAATCTATGTTTAACGGGGAGGAGTATCGGTTAGCCGATAGCTTTATATATTAGTTAGCGGCATAGAATATCGGATATCCAATAATATAAAAAATTTAGGAGGTAGTGAATATGTTTTGTTGCGGAAAAGGAAAAGAATGCCAAATAGTGTGTGACGGCAAAGTGATGGCAAATATTAGTTGTTCTGAAGACGGGATGACTATAAAGCCAACAGAGGAAGCAAAGGCAATGCACAAGGAAATGTGCAAAGAAGGCAAATGCGAATGCGGCAAGTAAGCCGCATTTTTTTATTTTCTTTTTATTTGCAGGGATTTTTCCCATGCGGGGCATACGAGGATTTGAAAAATCCCGCAATAAATCCAAGCATTGCGCCTATTGCAGTCAAATTTGCATTTTCAATTCCGAATGTTGCAAACCCTTCTTTTACAAGAGAGCCCAGCATCGGCACAATGCTTACAATCCATCCTGTAATCGCGCCCATTAATGCGCCCAATATTGCAAAAAAGAATATTGCAACTATTCCTAATATTGCGGCAACAATTCCGACAATTGCGGCAGCAATGCCGGCGCCTATTCCTTTTATTATTTTGTCAATCATAAAAACACCCCATTATATGAGTATGGAAAAGAGATGGGAATAATGTTTTTAGAGGTTTGGGTTGGCTTTAGTCTTCTTTTTAGTTGTTTATTGATTCAACAAGCACGCCAGCAGATTTTTCTATTTCATTCTCCCAGTGCTTGAATTTAGAAAGATACAAGTTTTCTGGCCACCGACCATTTACCTCAGGGTAGTTATCATGTATTATAACTGCTGCACGCTTTTTTGCAAGCCTGATGGCATCAGCAACTGTAATTCCGTCTGCAGGAACAATGGTTACAGCATTCTTTTCTTTTTTGATAGGGGGGGAAAGCACATCTGCGCAAACCCTAAGTTCCAAATTAATTCCGCTTGGAGTTGTGAGCATGGCGAAAGGCTTTCCTGAAATTTGCATAATCCTGCCGTCTTCATCCCATTGGTCAATAAATTCATTGCCCTTCTTTTCATAAATTTTTCGAAGAAGTTCCTTATCGCCATAAGTGCAATATCTTTTTGGAGTGGGTTCAAGCTTATCAATAGTAAAAAGATAGCCCATACTTCTTGGCTGATAATCGTCTTTTTCATTTACAGAAAAACCTATTGCCACCCATCTGTCAGCAGGGAGATATTCCTGTATTTTATTAATATTGCTTTTTACGACGCAGGATTTTATCCTGAAATTATAGTTCAGCGAGTTTTCTGCAAATAATATTGCAAGAGGGAGGGCAGAGCCGTTTTTATCTGCCTGTTTTTTTTCTTTTTCAAGCAATGAAAATACTTGTAATTTCAAATCTTCCAGATGGCCGTGCCTAAGAGGGGCAAGAATCACTTTTAGCCTGGGCTCGGGCGGGATATATTGTTTCATATTATATGTTAGTGTGTGCAATGATTAAAAAAGATGGGGTTGGGAGATTTTAGTTGCTTTTATTGCAGCAAAGGCAAATTGCAATTATTTCATCCTTCTCATTGCCTCATCTATAATTAATGTATTTCCCATTATTATCCGGCATAAAGCATCAACATCAGTTATTTTTATATCAAGAATTGAGTTGTTGTTTTTCTCAAAATTCCAACTTTTTCCTCCTGCCTGCTCAATAAGATAGGCCAGGGGGATGCCCTCATGAAGAAGCCGGATCTTTTCTAGGGGGTAGCAATAAACGCCATTATCATGTAAAATTAGTGAGGTATCAGCTACAGCAGCCCCAACCCACCTATGTGTCAAATCAAGTTTGCCAAGAAGGTAATCAAATTTGAATTCCTGAAGCTTTTTGTCCCATCTAAGCTCGTTTCCCCCAATTCCATACTTTGACAGTTTGGTGAGTTGCCCTGAAAGTGTCAGCTTGTCGGGGGATACGCCCAGCTTAATTAATCCGCCATTAGTATATTTTGCAGTAATTTCATAAACCCCATCTCCAGCACTATATATGATGACTACAGGACTGCTATAAAGCACAAATATAGATGCCTTAACATCGCGTCCTGTTTTGCCAAAAAGATTATCTTCATATATACTAAAAATAGAGCCAAAAGTGATGCTTGGCTCTATGTTTTTCGAGCCGTCAATCGGGTCCATTGTCATGGAATAGGGCGCATGTGACGGTCCATATACTGGTTTTCCTCTTTCTCCTTCTTCAGAATATACTTGCCTTACAAGATTGGTTCTAAGCAGAATTTCGCAAAAAAGCTTGTTTGCAAATTCATCAAGCGCCTTGCGCTCATCGCCATGTATGTTTATGCCCCGAGTTCTTTTGTCAAAAACATAATCTTGGACTTTTGCGTCTACAACAAGCGAGGATACTACTATATTCAGCATTATTTTTGAAAGACCTGCAGGAAGATGGGTAAATGGATGATTCTTCTTAATTTCCAAAATTTTTGCTCCGGTCTGAATTGACTGAGGCATGGCCCTCATCCAGGTGTGTTTATTTGCTTCCCGCAGCCACCAGCGAGCCGAGTCAATCTTTCCATGCCAAATCATTTTATCAATATAACTAAAAAATATCCTCATTGATTCGTCATCTGGCTTGGTGACAAATGCTTTGAATGCATTCAAAAATTCAGTAGGCATTATTCTCCAGCCGCTTTTTTTCAGAATGCTTTGTATATCAAGGCCAAACCAAGCTCCTTTTTTAGTAGTTTCAAAAAGCTCTCGTGCATCATCAGAGCTTTCTTTATAAACATTAATGTCAGACCGGTTAGGTGTTATCGCAGGTATTTGAAGGCCTCCAAGATACAAAGCAACATCTCCGCTTTCAGGGCATTGCTCTAATGCAACAGTGAAAAATGCGTTTACAGCTTTTGGAAATCCTTTTTTTTCTTTGTATTTTGAGATTTCCCTTGAAAAAGAGCTAAGCTCGTAAAGAGAATATGAAAAATCCTTAAATTCAAGTTTTAGAGATTGTATGGCATTTGAGTCATCTTTTGATTTAAGCAGTTTTTTGAATATATTTGTGAATTTAGTTAAAACCTCAAAATTGTCAGTTATTGGAATTTTGCTTGAGACAGCTTTTTTAGGAGAAACACGGGTATCATTATGAGGATGTAAACCATGCATGTTTTGTTCCATATGTTTCATCACACAATAAATGCATTAATTCATCACACAATATGAGATTTTTGTTTAATAGGGAAGTTTGCCTTGACCCTCTTTTCCTGCATAGGGAGAGCGTTTAAGAGAAATATGTATATCATCCCTGACAGAAATTGGCTCTGGGATAGAAAGTCCTAGGATGTATAAGCTAAAATCACCGTGTAGAGTGCGCCTGTCAAAGCATTCGCATATTGCAATTGAAAGAAAAGAGTTTGCGCAGTTTCCAAAATTTTCTTCATTTATATAATTATGTATTTCTTTTGAAAATTGTGTAATATCCTTTGCATCATAAAAAAAAGGATGGACAAGATTTTTTGTCTTTTCTTTTAGTTTAAGGTAATCTGAACTTCTTAATTTAAGAAGCTCTTTGAATGCATTATGAAGGCCTTTTACGCCTATTTCTTGGATTAATTGCTCTCCTTTAAACGGGTTTTGGCTAGAGGAACCTCCTCCCCCATTATGATGAGAAAGCCGAACATTTTGCAGCATAACTACCCCTCCACACACATTATGCAATAATATGGCACTCTAAATTTAAATAGGGATGGGGGTTATTCTCGGTTTATTAAAATAACTGAAATTGCAAATCCTGCAAAAGAAAGCAAAAATATTCCAAGGCAGAGGGGAGGGGGCTCGCGATAAAAAGTGCATTGGTTGCTTATGCAAATATTATCAAACTCTTTGCAGTCGCTGTCATTCAAACAATAAACTTCATTCAATATGCACTTTGTGTCAGCGCAAATAAAGCCGGGCGCGCATGGGGGGTGGCATCCTTCGGGCTCTGCAACATGGCCACAAATTCCGTTCATGCAAGCATTGCCCAAATTTCTTTGCTGGCATTCTTCGTCAGTGGTGCAAATTAATTCTTCTTCTGTGCAATTATGGCCAGCACAAACCATGCCTGAAGAGCAGTGGCTGTCATCCATGCAATAATCATTCAGTAAAAAGTAAGAGTCATGGAATGAGCAAACGCCCTGAATGCATGCCAGATTGTCAATACATTCATCATCGCTGAGGCAGTGAACTTCTCTGCATTGCCCGCTTATGCAAGAATCCCCGGAATCATAATCAAGGCAGTCTATTGAACGGGTGCATTTTGCAAAAGGCGGGGCAACATTTTTCATATATTTTTCATAATCACCCGCATCAATGCAGAAATAATTTATGCAAATTTCATCATCAAAACAATCCCCGTCAATATAGCACGCATAAACACAAATTCCGTCCAAACACTTGTTCCCTAAATTTGTGTCAAAACATTTCTGGTCTTTTGTGCAATAAACCGTGCAAATTCCTTTATTGCACAAATCCCCCATTGCATAAGTTGTGCAATCTTCATCTGTTGTGCAGGAAATGTCTGATAAAGCAAATAAGGGGGAAAAAAGGAAAATAAAAAGAAAAATTGGGAGAAAATATATTTTATTCATGGAAAAATGCTGGCGGGAAATGTTATAAAACTACTCTTCAAGGGATTAGTATGAAAAAGCTTTTTTTTGTCTTGGCAATCGGAATTTTTCTGTTTTTTTCAGGATGTATCCAGGAATGCAATGTAAACGAGGATTGTGCAACAGGGGAAGTGTGTGTTAATGGAATGTGTGAAGCTGCGCCAACTCCTCCGCCCCAGCCGCCTCCAACTCCGACTACACCAAATGCAACCGGTCCGGCTCCTCCATTGCCAGGGGATGTTGTGGTGGATACAAGCGGGTATGAGGAAAATACTGAAAATCAGAAATTGATAATTTCTGTTTTAGAATCTTATTCTTATGAGGATGACGCATCATTTGATAATGCAAATAAAATTCTTGCCCTTGGGCCTGATGCAACAGATGATATGATTGTATTGACAGAAAAGGAGAATAGGTATTCTAAATGGACCGGCTTGTATGCGCTTTTGGCAAATGCTAAAACCACTGAGGGAGATGCGAGGATAAATGCAATAAATGCGTTTGAGCAAATGCTTGATAGCGATGTGCCGAGCTTTAGGCTGATGGCAGGGGAAGGGCTTCTTTCAATGGGTGAAAAGAGAGGCTTTGAGGCAGTTATTGCGATGTTAGAAGACAGGCAAACGCATATGCTAAGCGAGCCTGCGACTCTAAAATGCACCCATGCAAATGATGTGCTTGTTAGATATAGTGAAAAAGATTTTGGATTTACCTGCAATTTGGATGAAATTGACGAAGATGGCAAAGCAGAATGGAATGCATGGTGGCAGGCAAACAAGGATAGTTTAGTTTGGGATAATGGAAAAAAGAAATTTGTTGAGGGATAAATTGAATAAATTTAGGGCATTGGCTGTGTTGGCGTTTTTCTCACTTCTATTAGCCAATATAGGATTTGCCGGAATAACTGTTGCAACAGAAAATTGTGAAATCACCTATACAATTAGCATTGCAATTACAGGGCCGGGGGCAACTGATGCGTTTGCACAAAGAATAAGAGATGCTATTGAAAACGAGCTTAACAAAAATTTTAAATGCGGAGACTGTGAGTGCCCGGTAAAATTTGTAGCAGATGTTATTACAACAGACAGCTGCCTTGTTATTCATCCAAAATATAGTTGCGTGGAAGTTGTTGTCGGCCCGCGCCGCTCTTCTGTTCATATGGAAAATTGGGGGGATAAGGAAATGCCCTCAAGCGAGGCGCACTGGGATGACCAGGATAATGAAAAGGTAATTGTCCATGAAATGGGCCATTATTTGGGCCTGCCTGATGAGTATGAGGATATTTATCAATATGATATAGTTGATGCGGGCGGGAATGTTATTAGCGGGCCCCACACTATAAGAAAAGCAGATTATAATCAGGCGGCAATAGATGCTGCTAATGCTGCTGCAGCTGCTGCAGGGGGAGCTGCCAGGTGGAGACAGAATGCTGACGGAGGGTTTGAATTTTCAGAAAGGTTGCCTGGCTATGATGCAGACAGCATTATGGTATTTACAGGTCCTGGAAATAATGTAAAGCAGGCACATATTACAAAAATATGCCAGGATTCTGGTGCAGAGTGCGGGGATATTTGCTGCTGTGGAAACAATGTTGTTGAAGCGCCTAAAGGGGAGGAATGCGAAGTCGGAATAGACCCGACAGGATGCAGTGATAACCAAATTTGCCTGGAAAACTGCACTTGCGAAGATATCTTTTTTTGCGGAAACGGGATGGTTGACATAGGTGAAGACTGTGACGGGAGCTCAGCGCTTCCAAACGGAGGATGTTCTGAAAGTGAGAGCTGCACAGATAATTGTACATGCGTATATGTAGGTGCTGAGGATGGAAACCAGACAGGAGATGGTGATGGTGTTCCGCCCGGCACAGGAGATGTTACTGTTCCTGGAGGAGGAGATGTAGTGAATCCGCCAGGCGGCGATGGTACGCAACCCCCTCCGGTAGATGTGAATCCGCCCCCAATTATATGCGGGGACGGAGTAAAGGCAGGGAGTGAGGAATGCGAGGATGATTTGGATTGCTCTCCCCAGTTTTATTGCACAGCCGCCTGCAAATGCGAATGCACGGATACAGATGAAGACGGAGTGTGCTGCATATATGATAATTGCCCCACTGTGCCAAACCCCGGGCAGGGGGATATTGACGGAGACGGAACAGGGGATTTGTGCGATGAATATCCTGTAAGCTGTGTGAGTGTATGCGCAGGATATGGATTAGAAACAAATGCAGAAGGGGAAAATAACAGGGAAATGTGCGAAATAATAAACCAGGAGCTTTTGCAGCAGGAATTAGACAAACTAGAAGAGCCGATGTGCTTTACAACATGCAAATATGCGGAAACAGACAGCGGATATGTAACAGTAAGCTCTTCAGATATGATATATGGATGCTGCTGTTTGGGAGAAATTATTACATGGGCAGATTATTATCCGTGCAGTGATTGCCCGGGCCTGAATCCTGTCTGCCCGGAAACTGAAGAAGTTTGCTGATTATTCTTTTTTTATCAAAGGAACAAATAATACGCTTCCCAAATCTTGTTTTTCCAATTTTCCGTTTGCTAATTTTTTAATTAAATAAAGTGTTTGAGGGTAGCCTCCGACAGGTATTAGCATCAACCCTTCTTTTTTTAATTGGGAAATTAATTTAGAAGGAATTTCCCTTGCTGCGGCGGTTACAAATATTCTGTCATAAGGAGAGGCGGGGGGATAGCCGGAATGCCCGTCACCTACAATAACACTTACAAAATCACCATCTTCACCCTCGCTTTTGCCCGCTTTCTTGCCCGCAATTATTTTTGCATCATAGCCGGCTTTTTTTAAATTATTTTTTGCAAATTCAGACAATTGGGGAATTAATTCAATTGAATAAACTTTTCCTTTTTTTCCTACAATTTCTTTTAACAATGCTGCCCCATATCCCGAGCCTGTGCCAACCTCAAGCACTTTCATTCCTGTTTTCAATTTGCCGGATTCGAGCATTATTGCATACATATGGATTGCTGAAATTGTCTGCCCGTATCCTATCGGCAAAGGCCTGTCTTGCTGGGCATATTGCCTCATTTCGGGGGGGACGAAATTTTGTCTTTTCACTTTTTTTATTGCACGGAATACTGCGGAATTTTCACCATACATGATATGAAATTTGCTTGTGAATATTAAAAAACATTATAAAACTACTCTTTGAAATTGAGGCATGCGTAAAACCTATTTTGCTGCTGTTTTTCTTTTAACTTTCATTAGCATTATTTATGCGCAGGGGTTTGATGACATAAATATTCAACTATGCCCTGCATATCAGAAAGTGCATGATAATTGCATGTCAAAATGCTATGATGAGGGGTTGGATGCTGCACAGCCGTGCTGGGATGCGGGAAATTCAGATTGCGGGGATGTGTTTGATGCTGCTTTTAGCATATGCTGGGAAGATTGCCTCTATATACCTGATGAATGCAGGCCAGATATTCCGCCTATAAATTCTTGCTCAAATGTGTGCGGGGCGGGGGAGAAACAAAAGCCATATCCGGATTGCTCTTGTGAAAAAACAAGCTGTACAAATACATGTGCAGATGATGAAATACAAAATGATTTTCCAGATTGTTCTTGCAGAAAAGGAAGCTGTGACGAGCTTTTTAATAAATGCGGAAAAGGGTGCAAAAAAGAAAAATTGGATTGCGAAGTGGGTTGTATATTGAGATATGCAGGGAGAGATGAGAAGGAATTGGAAGATTGCAAAAAAAATTGCCCGACTAATCAGCCTTGTTTGGATGGTTGCGGGGTTGCAAAAGAAGATTGTTTGAGCAGAATGGGTCCGGACCCGTGCGCAAATGTGCAATGTTTTGATATTTGCAACCAAACAGTATATACATTTTTTTATGACGGAGTTTGCGAGCCGCAACCATTTGACCCCTCGAAATATTTATGCATATACAAAGACTTGCCGTGCCAGTTTTGCTCAAATGACAGCAGATATTGTTTGGAAATTTGCGATAATGGATTGGATGATGATAATAACTTAGATGTGGATTGTGCTGATGAGCAGTGCCTTAATTCTTCTGCATGCATTTGCAAGCATTTTGTATTTCAGAGGGCAAACAACCCTCTGAATATTGTATTTGTTGGAAAAAATTATGATTCCTACCCTGAAAAAGAAAGAGAAGGGGAATTTCAGGAAGATTTGAAGGAGGCATATAAAGGATTTTTCAGGTATGAGCCGTTTACAAATCCTGGCGGGGCAGGGCTTGACAAAAGAATTGACATGTATTCAACAAGAATAAAAAGCGGGGAGAATAAGGCGCATGCAATGGCAAGGTGCAAAACAAACAATAATGACCAGTATATTTTTCTTGAAGCGACAACAGATGTAGAAGATTCTTATGCAGATATTTGCGGAGGAAATGCCTATGTATATATAAGAGGGGCGGGAAGGGTTGTTGACAAAATTGTATTGCATGAATTCGGGCATTCATTTGGATGCCTTTGGGATGAATATATTTATGATGAATTTCCAAGAAAATGGTATGAAACTATTTGGAAAAGTGCTGCTTATGAGCTTGCATATGAAGGGCATGCAATAAGATATACTGATACAAATTGCGCAATTACTCCGTATAAAGTAAGGTGCCAGGAATATTTTTCTGAAATTTCAAGCAATTACCAATGCATTGAAGGCTGCACCGCGCCTGAAGGGTGGTGGAGGTCTTCAAATGAATCTATTATGAAATATCCGTGGGAAAGAGGAGTTGAATATAATGATATGAGCAAGGAATTCATAAAAAGAAGAATGAGTGCGTATGGATGAGAAATATGAATGGGAAAATTGTTTTGTTTGGGTTTGTTGTTTTTCTGCTTTGCTTTATCTTAAATGCAAGCTATATTGTGCATTTGGTATATGAAAACGGAGAAGTGAGGCAGGAAAATGTTTATCAGGCAGATGATGTGCCTGTGCCTGATGCAACAAGCGGGGAATATGAAGTGCAAATCGGAAATTATGAGGGAAACTTTTCATTTCCTCTCTGGACATTTCATGACCCAAGGGATGTTTTTGATGAAGAAGGACAGGTGCAGGTAAGAACTCCGCAATACACTCAAATGGTGAAAAAAAAGGAATTTGCAGAAGAATTTATTGTTGTGCCGGAAGCAGGGGCGGGAAGCAATTTGGTTGTGAGAAATGAAACTAATATATTGCTTGATGAGCTGCTTAAGCAGCCGGAAGTTATTAATGTGGTTTCCCCGCCTGTGGAATGCTTTACAAACGAGGAGTGCGAACCGGGGGTGTGCATGGACGGAAAATGCATGGGCGGGGAGTTTGACTGCTGTTTGCTTCCGCTTTTGGGAATTGCATTTTTTGCGGGTTATATTTTGTTTGTGAAGAAGAAAGATAAATGAATTGGGGATGCTTGTGCGAATTGCATTTTTGCGGATTATGTGGTTATGAAGAAGAAAAATAAATGAATTTGGGGGTATATGAATGAAAAAATTTGTTTTTGCAATTATGGTTTTGTTTGCATTAAATATGCTTATGGCAGACACTCCCCCGATCACGCTTTGCGAAGATGATTCGGACTGCCCCCGGGGGCAGATATGCAATGGGGATATATGTGTAGAAGGATGCGGTGATGATGCAGACTGTGCTACGGATGAGAAATGTGAAGGCGGAATTTGCAGGGAAGCTTGCACAAGTGATGCGCAGTGCCAGGACGGGTCTGAATGCATAGGTGGAATGTGCGAGGGAATATTTTGCAGAAGCGATGCTGACTGCCCCGGAAATTCAAAATGCGTTAATATGCATTGCGCCATGACTCCTGCAGACAATCCATGCTATATGCTTCCAATTTTTGTAGCTGGTTTTGTTGGTTATGCATTGTTTGCAAAGAAAAATTGAATTTTATATTTTTTACTTTTTTAGCTTTTTTTTAAAAAATTCAAAGAAAATGCTATTATTGCTTTTAAATACTTTTAAAGGGTGAATTTAAATGGTGTGGAAATGACGGAAAACCTGCTTCTAGTGCTGAAGTTTTCCTGATCCCAGTCTTCTTTTGCCAATATAAGTAAATCATTAAATATTTCACATGTATGGTTTTGGCAATGTGTCGATTGTTTGGGAATATAACAAAAGAGGCGGTTTGCATCAATTTCTCCTTTTTCAGGGCTTTGAAGCCATTCAGGTCATTGGTTAAGACAAACAGGGATGGCTGGGGCATTGGATGGTATAAAAAGGGCAGGGCAAGGCTGTTTAGGGAAGGGCTTGAGAAAGTTCACAACAATATAAATAAATACCATTTTTCAAAAGTAAAAACAGTTGTTTCAAATATTATTATTTCCCATGTAAGGGATGCTATTTGGGGGGATAACAGGACAGTAAATTCCCAGCCGATAAAATACAAAAACTGGCTGTTTGCGCATAACGGGGATATACACCGGACAAAAGCTGTTGCCCACCTTAACAATAAATACAAAAAAGCGGTGAAAGGGGAAACTGACTCAGAAGTTTATTTTATGCTGCTAATGCAGAATTTGGAGAGAAGTGGAAAGCTGGAAGAAGCGGTTGAAAAAACTGTTGCAATAATAAAAAAATATCCCGCCACTGCCATGAATTTCCTCCTCAGTGATGGCAAAAACCTTTATGCATACAGGGATTATGTGGCAAGGAAGAGAAAGCACACGCTTTACTATTTGGTAAGGGATTTGGCCCATAACAAGCCGATGAAGCACGCATCCAGAAAAACCAGGCAATTGCTTCGAAGCCCCCATTTGCACAGAAAAAGGACAGTGTTGTTTTGCTCTGAAAAACTTACGGATGAAAATTGGCTGCCGATAAAAAAAGGCATGCTTATCAAAACTGGGAAAGACTTGCATGTAGAGCTTATAAACATAAATCGCAGTAGGTAGAAACGATGAAAAATATTTGTACCCTGAAAAGGCACAAGACGGCCTTTGAAACGGAATTGTTTGTGGTAGATGAGGAAGGGAAAATTTCAAACAGGGCAGATGAGATAATAAAAAAAACCAAAACTTTGCAGCTTGATTTCCCCATTCAGGAGGAATATTGCCACCACCTTATTGAAATAACAAGCGAGCCGAAAAGGGAGATGCTCCATACAGCGAACGGATGGGTGCAAACACTCCAAACTGTGATTGAGGAATCAAAAAAGCTTGGGCTAATGCTTTATGCACAGGGAACATATCCTGCAAAATTTATTCCAAAGACAAGGAACAGATATTACAAAATGAAGGAGGAAATTATTGGGCGTGAGAAAATGCTCAACGGGGATGGGAAGGTGGCCGGATTTCATTTTCACTACTGCCTCCCTCACCGAACATTTGACAAAAAAGAGGAGGAATTAAAGCAATTGTTCCACTCTGAAAACAAGGAAATTCTTTTGTCAATACACAATGCATTGATTGCAGCAGACCCAGCGTTTATGAATTTTATGGCATCTTCCCCGTTTTATGAAGGGGAGCATCTTGCAATGGATACAAAAAACCTTTTCTACCGGGATAAAGAAATAAAAGTGAAAGGGAAAGTGATAAAGGGGATGTATTCTGAAAAAAAGATGTTTGGAAAGCTCCCGGAATATGCGCTTTCAATTTCCGAGCTTATATTAAGAATTGAGAAAAGGTATGAAGCATTTAGAAATGAGGTAAAGGAAAAATGTCCGCAATATATGGATGTAATAAATTCAATGCATCCGATGAAAATGTATTGGGGTCCGCTGAGAATAAGCAGGTACGGCACATTTGAATACAGGGGGCTGGACATGAATTTGCCGAGCTATATTATAGGCTCCGGGCTGTTGATAAAATATATGATAAAGAGGATAAGAAATGAAGGGCTGAAAGTAATGCCAACAGATATTGGGATAAAGGAGCCGTTTAAGGTTGAGGGGGAAACTTTGCATGTTCCACCGTTTACCTATGTGGATGAAGTATTGCAATACAAGGCAATTTTGGAAGGAACTGACAGCCATGAAGTGCGGAACTATATGAAAAGCATTATCAAATTTGCAATGCCCGGAATTCCTAAAAGAAAAGATGCGGGGCTGATGAGGATAAAGGAAATTCTGGAAACAGGAAAAACCCGTTCGGATGTTATATTGAAGCGGGCAGTAAAGCTTGGCTGGGGGAGAGACAGCAAATTGGGGGAGGATATTGCACGCAAAATTGTGCTAACATCTGCAGATGAGCTTGAAAAAGAAGTTGAAGAAATTGCAGGCCAGGAGCTTATAATTGACGCGGAAGACTAGTTGAATACAAATTCCAGATTAACACTGTCTTTTAATAACGGCACCATGGAAAGGGCGTCTTTTTCTTTTATTGCAAGGTTGTAGTTGGAAATGTCTGCATTAAAATCAAACAACCCTATTTTCATGGGGAGGGATTCGGGCCTTTGGATAAGGGTAATAAAGTAAATGCCGGAAGCTTTGGCTTTTTTCATTTCTTTTTTGAAAAATGCAGAAGTTATCTTTTTTGCAATTTTTGAATAAAATTTTTCATTATGCCCCAAATCAAGCGGATTTTTGCTTAATATCAATTTTTCCAAATAAGGGTAGGGCAATTTCCTTTCAGAATTGAACCAGGGAAGGGGGATTGGGGATTTTTTGGAAAAAAGAAAATTCCCCTCGCCTGTTGAAAGGGTTATTTCCACGCTTGTTTTTCGCATAAAATCCTCCACCAATATAATGCACAGGAAGAGGTAAAGCAGGGCGGTTGCAGTGTCTGCAACAGGAAGCTGGGAAGGAAGGATATAGGAAGGCTTTGCTACAAGCTCGATAAAAATCACTGAAACTGACAGCATGCATATCTGGATAAAGAAAGGGCCCGGCTCGAAATATTTCAGAATTTTCATTTTAGGCATATGCGCATTAATTGCACTAGGTTTTTAACTAATCCTACAAGTGAAACTGTTCAAATTCTGATTTTGTATTTATTCCGTTCAAATCCTGAGGGCGGAAAAACATTATAGTATGCGACCAGTCCGGAAGGGTGTAGCAAAACGCTTTTTCAGTAAATTCTTTGTCAGCTTCTGCTTTTGCGGGAAGGGTTTTTCTTCCGTCAACAGTTGTTGCATAAGATGTACCAGGAAATATATCCTTAAGCTGGACAAAAACACTGCTGTTTCCGTTTCCCGTTTTAATCGGATAGTCAAAGCTGTAAGGCAGGTATTTTCCGTCTGCAAAAAGTTTTGCATCCAGAAGGCGCTTTTCTCCGCGTATAATAATCGGCACTTTTACCGCTCCAAACGGGTTTTGCACTGTTTTCATATTATCTCTCCTAAATATGTGTTAATTTGAATTAAGAAAAATAGGTTTATATTGGTGTGTTTCAGCTTTTTTTTGGGCAAAAAAAGAAGGTATGAATGCAGGAAACATTTTTAAGCAGGGAAAGAGTAGGCTTTTTGGTGAAATTTGTGAGGATGAATTTATTTTCGCTTGGAATTGTGTTTCTATTTATTTTGATGCCGGTAAATGCGTCTTTGGAAGATGCGGCAAATGCAGCACTTACTGCAAATGCATTGATAATGGCGGTAGGGGAGGTGCATTATTCCTGGATGGACGGCACCACCGCGCCTATGGAATGCGTGGCATTGTGCAGGGCGAACGGAATTAATGTTGACGAGAAAATTGAAAACAGAATTGCATATTTGAGCGACGGGTGCAAGGAAGTGTGTTATGGTAGCAGTGCAGCCACGGCAACTTCTTCGGGCAGTGCGGGAAGCACAGGTGCAACTGCAAGCGGGGGAGCAGGCACAACTGCTTCAGGAAGCGGGAGTTCATCCGGCGGAAATGCGAATGCGAACCAGAATGTTAATGTGAATAAAGTGAGCGGAAATGCCACCTCTTCAGGAGGGGGGACGAATGCGCAGCCGGTGAGGGCGCAGAATGCAACAAATGCAAGCGTGAATGCAACAGCAATGAACCAGACAGCGTATAAAGAGCAGGTTAAGGAAAAAGTAAGAAGCATGAAGGAAATTCAGAATTATTTCAAAGAGCAGGTAAAAAATATAACTGAAAATGCTGAACCGGGCGAGAGGGGACAGGAAATAAGCGCGCTAAGGCATGAAGTAAATGCGATTATTTCCGAATATGTGAAAAATAATACTGAATTTAATTTGTCAGATGTTATGCCTGTGGAAGATGAGCGGGTAAATATAACATCAGATTCGATAGCATCAGAATCATTTCAGGTAAATGCAAGCCAGAAGAGGATAAAGGCAAGGGTAAGGATGAGAATGATGATGATAGCCCAGGAAAACGGCTCTCTGGTAATGGAAGGCTCTACGGGCGTGAAGGCAAGGGTGAGGGAAGTTGCAATTGCAAACAACAGCTTTATTGTTGAAGGAAAGGAATTGAAATTACTGCCTTCAGAAGCCGCTGCAAAAGTCAAGTGGCAGGTAAAAGAGATGGAAATTGTGCAAAACCAAAACAGGCTGTCATATAAAACAAAAGTAAATGTAAAGGCAAAAATTCTCTGGCTGTTTGACACAGAATATGACAAAGATGTTTACATAGATGCGGATAATGGGGAAGTTTTTGAGGAGCAGAATGCGCCATGGTGGGCATTTTTAGCCTTCGAATAAGCGAAGCGAAAAAATGCGACGAGGAGGGAAGGAAGATAATTTATTGGTTTAGGTGCAAATAGGGTTGGGTGAGGAAATGATAATAACAACTACAGATTTTGTTGCAGGAAAAAAAGTAAAAGAAGTGATGGGGATTGTAAGGGGAAATACCATACGCGCAAGGCATGTTGGGCATGATATTCTTGCCGGCTTGCAGCAAATTATTGGCGGGGAATTGCAAAGCTATACAAAAATGCTCACAGATACCAGAAACCAGGCAACAGAAAGAATGGTTGCCGAGGCAGAGAAGCTGGGCGCTGATGCTGTAATAAATGTAAGATATGCTTCTTCAGATATTATGCCGGGCGCTGCTGAAATATTAGCATACGGCACTGCTGTAAAACTGGATTAGTGGAAAAGATGGCAAATATTTTGCTAATTGTTGCACCTGTTGATTTTCGGGATGAGGAAGCGCTGGTGCCTAAAAAAATATTTGAAGAAAATGGGCATAATGTGAAAGTTGCATCAAAAGGAACGGGCGAGGCAAAAGGAAAATTGGGTGCGAGTTTGAAAGTGGATGCTGATATTGGGAATGTGAATGCTGATGAATTTGATGCAATAGTGTTTGCCGGCGGGCCTGGGGCAAAAATTTATTTTAATGATGCAAAAGCGCTGGGCATTGCAAGGGATGCTGCTGCAAAAGGGAAAGTGGTGGCAGCCATTTGCATCGCGCCAAGAATATTGGCAAATGCAGGAATATTGGAAGGGAAGAAAGCGACTACATGGGATCCGGGGGATGGCAGTGAGAGCAGGAAATTGGAGGAGAAGGGGGCAAAATATACAGGAAATGATGTTGAAATTGACGGAAAAATAATTACTGCAAACGGACCAGCGGCGGCTGAGAAGTTTGCAAATAAAATAATTGAACTCTTGTAATTTTATTTTGTTTTTTATTTATTTTCTAATTCTTATTCCTTTTAATATTGCAAATATTATCCATCCAATTGCAATTGCAATTGAAACAATTTGCATTATTTCCTGCAAAGAAAAGCGCGCATAAATAAAATGCTCTAATGTGGGGACTATTGCAACAAGCATTAAATAAAATATGAAAAGGGTGGGGAGAAGCTGGCCTTCTCCGCCTGTTTTGTGGTTGCCGTAAATTTCAAATGAAAGAAAAGGGGCGAGCCATTGCACTCCTGAAATTGTCAAACTGTCATGGAAAAGGTGGAAGAGAAAGCCGAAAAGTATTCCGAGGAAAGTGTAGAATTGGAATTGGGGGCTGGAAAATCCGATATAATTGGCAACAAAATAAACTAATACTGTAAGGAAAATAGATGTAAATATTGCGGCAGGAAGGGAGTGGAATATTCCCCTGTGCTTGAAAGATACGCGAAAGCCGAGAAGCCAAAGGATGAGGGAGTATGGCTTGAATACAAGCCAGTGGGTTATTATGCCTGTAATTGAAAGTATTTTTCCGAAAATTAAATTTATTGCCTGCGCGCCTTTTATTCCTACGAAAAAGGCGGTTCCGCCTATTTTGCTTCTTGCTTCATGCCCTTTTCCAACATCAACATCTGGCAAAAGCGAGCCTATGCATGCCCAAAATAAGAGCCATAAATAGGAGAAATCAAAAGTAAAAAATGAGAGGGGGAATAACAAAGCCCCTAAAGTAAAGAAAGTGAAAAGAAAATGCTGGTTTCCGCGCATTCACCTATCTCCTTCTTTTCTTTTTTTTCTTTGCCTTGCGCTTTGCTTGTTTCTTTTTCCTTGCAACAGGCTTGGAATAAGAGAAGCGGGGTGTGCGGTAAGCGGGCGGAGATGGCGCCTTCCTAAGCTTTGGTTTGAGCGCATATTGTGCAGCTGCAAACACTATTCCAAGTATTGCACCGTATACAACAGCGCTTGGAAGAGAGTATCCCATTATGAGCATACTGGTGGCCATAAACGAGCCGAGCACAAAATACTCAAATCCTGCCCATACCACGAATATTATTACAGCATAGACTATAAACATCTTCAGCCAACATAGAAATCCAGTTCCCATAAATCATCCCCATTCTACCAGTGCGATATAATTTATAAATCTAATTGATTGCTTTTCTTAACAACCAACACCCACAGAGCAGCAACTTGAATTTGGAAATACATTCGGTTGTTGAGAGACATTCCGCCATCCGCATACTAGCGGAATGCTGATTTCAACTTCCTGAAATCAAATCTCCGCAATAATCAGATTCTACATGCACAGGCATTTCATCAACATATCCGGGGTCAAGGGAATAGGTGCAACTTATATTAAGCACTCCTGTTGCCTTATTTCCGTAAAGCACTTCTCCAAGCTTTTGGGAAAATTCTGCATCTGAGCATTTCCATTTTATTAAAACATCTGAATCATAGCTTGCAACATAAACACTTGCCCAATATGTTCTCCCTTCAATGCCAACAGAATTTTTGTTTGTACCTGTAATAACCTGGCACATTCTGTTGTCTTTTGTTATGTCAGTATATACCCTTAATGGGGCGGAAGCGCATATATTTCCGTCAAGCGCAAGCCAAACATCAACCAATCCGATTTCATCAAACTGGCATAAATGATAGTGGTTCATAAGCCCGCCATAGCCTGCAATTATTTCCTCATCCCCGCACAAATAAGTTACCTTTTCGTTTTGGGGGGAGTATGCGTAAATAGTCACTCCTGTTTCTGCGCCTGCCTCAATTGCATATGGATCCAGTTCAACCGAGCATTGCTTGTTTCTTGTTCTTCCGCCCATTTCATCAATTACCGCCATCCCGCTTATTTTCATTGTAGGAATTGCGGGCTGGGTTGGGGGAGTTTGGTTTTGTAATGGAGGTTGTGCCGGCGGAGCTGGAGGAGTTTGGTTTTGAGTCGGAGGCTGCTGGGGCGGGGTGGTTTGATTTTGGGTTGGGGTGGGAGGAATTGTTTGGTTTGTAACATTTGAAGTTTGGTTAAGTGTTGCATTTCCGCCATCCGGAGGAAAAATCCAGTCTATGCAACCAAAAAACAATAATGATATGAAAACCATGCCCCAGACAAATTTGTATTTCATTCCAGCCACCTCATTCTTTCTTTTCCCCAAGAGAGTATATAATTTGCTTTATTTTCCTGCTTAATACAAAAAAATAAAGCATAAACGCAAGAACTACTATAACAAGCGGAATAAACATATCCCCAAAAACAAAAAACCAGAAACTGAGCAAAATCATGCTGAAAGAAACTATAAGGATTAGGGTGGTGCTTTGCATTTTTTTATTCAATTCTGCAGGATTTATATTTCCCATAAATTCATCCTGTTGAAAGAAAAGGCTCAAATAGTTATTTTTCTTATAACAACCCCGGCCTCTTTCAGCAGCTTTATGGAGGATTCTGTTATCGAATACTCCTGGTTATATACTACTTCCTTTATTCCTGAGTTTATAATCATGCGGGTGCAGTAAAGGCAGGGGGAAAATGTTGTATATACTGTCCCTCCTTTCAAACTGATTCCGTGGTATGCTGCCATTACAATTGAATTTTCCTCTGCATGGCAGCAAAAGCATTCTTCCAAATCTTTTCCGCTTTGCACTTCAGGGCTGTTGCACCTGGGGCATCCGCCCTCATTGCAATTTTTAACCCCCCTCGGGGTGCCGTTATACCCTGTTGAAATTATTCTTTTGTCTTTTACTATAACCGCCCCTATCTTTCTTCTTGAGCAGTTGGAGCGGCTTGCAACAACTTTTGCTATTTCAATAAAATATTCATCCCATGAAGGGCGCTTTGGCTTGAATTTTTGGGAAAATTGCCCAAGAACCACATCTACGGATTCATAAAGCCTCTGGAGCGAAGTGTTGTTTTCTATTTTTCCGTCAGCCATATTTATTACTTCATCCAATTGCTGCTTTGAAGGGTCGATGTTTTTTGCTTCCGCTGTTTCCAAATAAAGAAATGCCTCAAATGTCTGCGGGTCGCCCTCCCTCTGCCTTTTTTTCATCCTTTCAAATCTTATTCTTGCATCAGCATCCACATGCAACAAATTAAATTCATCTAATTTTCTCAATTCTGCAACTTCTTTCGGATTTCGTATTGAAACAATAACATAATTCAACCCTCTTTCAATTTTTTCAACAACTTTTTTTGCCAAAATGCCCGCACCCAGCATTTTTCTCATCTGGTTTGCCTTTTCAATAAGATTTTCCCTGGTAATGAGCATCCCTTTGTCTGCCAATTCATCCCTTATTACATCTGACAATGAAAGCACGTGGAAGCCTTTTTTCTCCTGAAGATATTGAGCAATACTGTCTTTGCCTGCGCAGTTTTTGCCGGTAATACCGATAATCATATCCACACCTATCAAATATGCAAAGTGAAATTAATAAGGCATGCTAAAGTATATTTTCTATGGATATTGTACTCTCAAGCAGCTCGCCAAGAAGGAGGAAATTGCTTTCAAAAATAAAACGGAAATTTGAAATTGCAAAACCTTCACCGCTTGCGAAAATTCCAAAAGGAAATGCTAAAAATACAACAAAAAATTATGCAGAATATAAATCTGTATGGGCGGCATTGCGAAATCCAGGAAAAATTTGCATTGGGGCGGATACGCTGATTGAATTTAATGGGAAAATTATTGGAAAGCCGGAAAATGCAAAACATGCCAAAAAAATAATAAACTCGCTAAACGACAAAAAATTCTTAGTTTACACTTCAGTTTGTATTTCATATTTTCCCGGGAAAGGGAAAATAAAAAAGAAAATATGGAGCGAGCGGGCGAGCGTGAAATTTAGGAAAATAAATGCGGGCGAGATAAGAAAATATATTAAGAGTGGAAAATGGAAAGGAAAAGCGGGAGGATTTAATATTAATGAAATGCCTGTGAAGGGGTGGGTTGAGAAAGTTGAGGGGGATAAAAATGTTGTGATTGGTTTGCCGATGAAAAAATTGTGGAGGGAAATTAAAGGGATGAAAAAATTGTGATTTATTTTTCCTCCGGCTCTTCTATTTTTATTTCCCCATTCTTTTTTGCATCAGATTCTACTGAACCATTCTGCCCGTTGCCGTTTTCAGGTGCAAGGTGCTCGATTGCGACAATTCTTTCCCCCCCATCTAATTTCATTAATCTTACTCCCTGAGTATTTCTTCCAAGCACTGAAACATCTTTTACAGGCATGCGTATGGCTTTGTTGGAAGAAGAGAGAAGCAATATTTCATCTTCATCAGATACTGAAGCTATGCCAACAACATTTCCGTTTCTTTCACTTGTTTTTATATTTATCATGCCAGTGCCGCCCCTTCCCTGCAAGCGGTAGTCTTCAAATGAGGTGCGCTTGCCATACCCGTTTTCGCATACAGAAAGCACAGTAGGCCGGTCTGAGAGGGCAAAATCAACAACAGCATCGCCCTTGCGCAGGGAAATGCCCCTTACTCCCTGCCCTGTGCGCCCTATTTCACGCACTTCTTCTTCTGAAAAGCGTATTGCATTTCCTTTTGCTGTTGCAAGGAAAAGCTTTTGCTTGCCGTCGGTTTTGCGCACGCGGATTAATTCATCCCCTTGGCGCAATGTAATGGCGCGTATTCCGCCCCTTCTCGGGCGGGAATAGGCTGAAAGGGAAGTTCGCTTAATTGTTCCGTTGTGTGTAGCCATAATAAGAAATTCCCCTTTTCCAAAATCGCGCACTGAAATTAATGAGGAAAGCTTTTCATTTTTCAAATCAAGCAAATTAACAATTGCTTTTCCTTTTCCATACCTGCTTGCGGATGGAAGTGCATACACTTTAAGCCAATGAACCATTCCCGCATTTGTAAAGAAGAGAAGAGTGTCATGGGTGGAAGCGATTATCAAATCCTTTATCCTGTCTTCCTCCCTTGTCTGGGTGCCTATTACCCCTTTCCCTCCCCTTCTTTGGGAGCGGTATTCTGAAATTGAAATTCTTTTGATATAGTCATTTTCAGTAACAATTACTGCAACAGACTCGTCAGGCACCAAATCCTCTTCCTCAATAACTTCATCTTCCCCTTCAATTATTTGTGTTTTTCGCACATCAGCATATTTTACTTTTATTTCATTTGTTTCTTTTTTTATTATTGCATCAATCTTCTTGGGGTCTGCAAGAATTTCCGCTAATTCTTTAATCAATTTTGCAAGCTTTTTGTCTTCCTCGTCAATTTTGCCCCTTTCCAAATTGGTGAGGCGGGATAATTTCATATCCAATATCGCATTTGCCTGCTTTTCAGTCAATTTCCAATTTGATATTAATGTAATGCGGGCGGCAGACGCATCCGCAGATTTTTTTATTGAATTAATTATATTGTCAATATCAGAAAGGGCTATTTTCAACCCTTCAAGAATATGCTTTCTTTCTTTTGCAACATTTAAGTCAAATGCGGTTCTCCGCTTTATCACTTCCCTTCTGTGCAAAATAAATTCGCAAAGCAATTCACGGAGGGAAAGCACTTTTGGCTGCTGCCCCCCGACAAGAGCCAAATTGATTATTCCGAAGCTGGTTTGAAGCATGGTTTTGGAATAAAGATGGTTTAGCACAATTTCAGCATTTACCCCCTTCTTTAATTGTACAATAACTTCAATTCCTTTTCTGTCAGACAAATCATGTATATCCGAGATGCCTTGTATTTTCCTGTCGCGCGCCATTTCCGCAATTTGGGTTACTAATTGGGATTTGTTTACCATGTAAGGAATTTCAGTTATGCGTATGATTTGCCTGCTTTTGTCTTTTTTGCTCTGCTCAATTTTCGCAACCCCCCTTATTTTAATCGAGCCTCTTCCCCTTTTGTGGGCATCAAGTATTCCTGTGCGCCCCAAAATTATTCCGCCTGTAGGAAAGTCAGGCCCTTGCACTATTCCAGAAATAGTTTTGTCATCAACATCCCATTTGTCAACAAGGGAAATTATTGCATCGCACACTTCCCCCAAATTGTGGGGGGGCATGTTTGTTGCCATGCCGACAGCAATTCCAGATGAGCCGTTGATTAGCAAATTGGGTATTTTGGAAGGAAGAACTTTAGGCTCTTGTAAAGTACTGTCAAAATTCGGGGAAAAATCAACAGTTTCTTTTTCTATATCCACTAGCATCTCTTCTGCAATTTTTTGCGTTCTTACCTCAGTATATCTCATAGAAGCTGCATTATCCCCGTCAATTGAACCGAAATTTCCCTGCCCATTAACAAGAGTGTAGCGCAAGGAAAAATCCTGAGCCATGCGGACAAGAGAATCATAAATTGCCGTATCTCCGTGGGGGTGGTATTTTCCAAGCACTTCCCCAACAATTCTTGCAGACTTTT
>JBDRNY010000010.1:0-2079 GCA_043810635.1 Microcaldota archaeon
TCCTTCGGACACATACGGCAAACAAGTTTGCCGCCTTCATTTTGCTTCGCAAAATGGGGCCCTTTTTTCGGTTCGCCGAAAAAACGGGATTTGAACCCACAGCCTGATATTTAGAAGAAAAATTTTAACGGGCTTGGCAGGATTTGAACCCACAACCTCCTGGTCCGAAGCCAAGCGCTCTATCCAAGTTGAGCTACAAGCCCGTGCTAAACTATTTGCACCGGCTTGGTTTTATTTGTTTGCTGCCCTGCAGGCCTTTTGTTTACTGCTGAAATTTTACCTTAAATTTCTCATACATCTCTGCAACCTTCTCATCCTTCAATTCTCCTGCCCCTTTTACAATCTCTTGTGCAAATCTGAATAGTTCACTGTTTGTTCTAGACATTTCTGTACCTAGAAGCAGTAAAACAATTTTTGCATCTATCTCTTTTACACTATCTGCCGGAATCTCATCTAATATTGCTTGTAAAGCCTGCTCTTTTGCCGCATTAACATCTTTGCAATATCTTGTATAATAAGCCGCATTATTAACATACTTTGATATCCCATCGCTTTTTTCCTCTTTACGCATTTTAAAAATCGCTTCCAGGTAATATTGCACAACTTTTTCAGCTATCTCCCCAGTAATCTTTACGCCATCTTCGCGTTTCAAATTTTTGGTACAGCTAATAAGAAATTCAGCCGCCACCCATGGCCTGTCTTCTGCCAGTTTTTTTGCAATATTTAGTACAGCCTCATTCAATCTGCTCTTCATCTCATCATCTTCTTTTATATTTTTGATTGTATCTTCCAATAAAGAAGAATATATTGAAACCGGATATCGCTCTCCTAACCCCGGATACTTCTCGCGCATTTCTTTATTATCCCTCAATATAAATGTTTCTTCCACTAATTTTATCAGTGCATCATATTGCTCATTCGTCCCTAGTCGGACTGCCATGTGTTCTGTGACAGTATGTGCATACATATGCCCGTTAACTCCAAAATCCCCTTTTCTCTCATGTTCATACAATATTTTGCAAATTTCTGATATCAATTTGTGCAATTTATCATCTTGCCCCAACATCTTATAGGTTGCACAAGCCTTGGATATTGGCTTTAAGCATGTTTTAGCTGTTTCACTCATACCTGCATACAAATTAGGGAGGTAAGCAAGCCTGCCTTTAAGCTGAGTTTTCACCC
This sequence comes from Microcaldota archaeon, assembly GCA_043810635.1. Taxonomy (GTDB): domain Archaea; phylum Micrarchaeota; class Micrarchaeia; order Anstonellales; family Anstonellaceae; genus 1-14-0-10-45-29. Next base: position 1,183 of record JBDRNY010000010.1, read on the forward strand.
TCTCATTATATTCATCTGTTGCATCTGAAACTTCTTTTTTGCTTATACTCCCCTCATTGCAACAAAGCCTCTCAAATTTTGATTTTGCAATTTTGTACGGAACAAAATTTTTCAAAAGCAATGCACTTCCACGCATTCTTTTTATGCACATTTTTAATACACCTTTTTAATACACATATCACTTTACATATTATTTCATGCATGAACACTTATAAATGTTATGCCATACTGCTTAAACAAAGAAAAACAAATTTGTGTTTAGTGCTTTTATTTATATACTCTACCAAGCTTTCTTCATTATGCAAAAGCAGGCAAAAGAGCTGAAATCACTCTCTTCCCAGAAATTAAAAGCGGCAGCCATCACCTTGCAGGAAAACCAATCCCTTTGGGCAGCAATCCTCATAACAATAGGCGCATTTTTCATTTTTTCAGCAATTCCTTTTTACGGAATATTTGTTTCATTGTTTATTGCATTAATATGCGGCATCTCCGGATATTTCAACCCTAAAATAGGAACCGCTTTTTCATTATTATTTGTTATTCCCGCATTTGCATTCCAATCCCCTGCATTTGCATGGGTGTTTGTATTAGTAGCAATTGGCGCTGCATTATTTGAATTAAAAGAAAACTGGATTTTCTTTCCAATATTGCAAATTGCAATATTTGCACCATTTTCCCCAATCCCTTATGCAGGAATACTTACCTACATTGCCCTCGCCCTCGGCGCGCTCCACCTCGGCTCAAAGCGCTCATTATATATTTCAATTCCAGCAATTTTTTTCATCCTCCTCCTATCCACTTTATGGCTGGATACAAATTCAGCTTTTCTTCCCACCCTTTCATTAGAAAATTATGCGCCGGCGCAAGAATTTGTTTCAAGAGCCAATTTTCCCCCCC
>JBDRNY010000011.1:0-13777 GCA_043810635.1 Microcaldota archaeon
GGGCGGGAATTTCAGGCGGGAAGGCATATTATGTAAAAAAGTTTGAATTGCAGAAAAATGAGCTTGTTGTTACAAGTAAAAAAGAGGAATTGAAGCAAAAAGAAATATTTTTGTCAAATTATAATTTTATTTCAGGGGAAACTTTGAAAGAGAAAATTAATGTGAAAGCAAGGATAAGGCATGGGGGAAAATTGGAAAATGCTGTAATTTACCCTCTAAAAAAAGGGAAAATGAAAATAATTTTTAAAAAAGGGCAGCTGGCGCCCGCATCTGGGCAATTTTGCGTATTTTACAAAGGAAAGAAATGCCTTGGCGGGGGGATGATAATATGAAGTGGACGCGGGGGGATTCGGACCCCCAGCCTCCTGCATGCCATGCAGGCGCGCTACCGTTGCGCCACGCGCCCTGAAAAATTTTCAAGAGTAGAAAAATAGAAAAGAAAAAATATAAAATAAACAGAATTGTTTAAGCAGGTGAGATATAGACTACAGAATCCCCTCGGAGCAATACTGTTCCGATGCCTCTTTTCACTTCTCCGTTTACAAGCTGCTCGGCTTTTTCAAGCACAAGGTTCATATGAACATCATAGCTTACCATTTTGCCTCGCATTTCATACCCGCCTTTCATTCCGACTATCACTGAATTGTTCAGTGATGTGTTCAGAACATCAAACGGCCTTTTGTCTGCCATAGTTTCACCTCAAAAAATAAACAATGTAGCACAAACATTGAGAAATGAAAGCTTAAAAATACGCCTTATTAGTTTGTTGAATTTTCCTCCTCTGGAAGGAAGGATGTGTTTCCATAATCAACAAATGACTGAAGCTCTTCTGCTTCTTCAACCACGCCCGGCAATTCCCCTTCTTCAGGCATTTCATCAGCTTCGCTCGTAGTTTCATTTCCCTCATCAGGCAATTCAGCTTCGCCCGTAGTTTCATCTCCAGTATCAAGAAATTCATCAACTTCAATTATATTTTCGCTTTCTTCTCCAGAATACCCTTCAACACGGTATTGAAACACCCTGCTTCCTATCGGGGTGAAAATTATTTGCACCCTCCCGCTTTCAGAAGGGGGGGTGAGGGAGGATATTTGTATTTCCCTCTGGACAAGGGTGTAGGTTTTTGATGCAACAGAAAATTCGGAAGGGAGGGTTATGTTGAGGTAATAGGTTGATGTGAAATTTGCATCCATTTCCGGGAAAGCGGAGGAAAATTCTTTTTTTATTTTTTCAGAATCTAATGAAACATTTTCAGATGAGGAGTATATTTCCATAACAGAAGGGGGGAAGATGGGAATTACTTGGAATTGGGAAAGGTCTGATATTATTCTGCCTTTGTCTGTAAATGAGGGGTTTAATGACATAATGCCCGCCTGCATGCTTGTTGAATAATCAGAGGAAATAACAGAAACCTGCTGCAAAACATCCTGGGGGAGGGGTGGGTTAAAACTTACAAAGGATTTGGAAGTGTAGTTTAATTCTGCGCCTTCTGGAAGAGAGGCTTCAAATTCAGAATAATCAATTTTTCTTTCCTCCCACGGAATTAAAATTAAAAGGGAGGTGGAAAGAAGGGTTGTTTTCTCTGGTTTTAGCTCGGCATACAATTCTTCCCCGGGCACTATAATCAAATCACTGTGGGAGTAAAGCTCTGAATTTACAATTTGTGCATTGAATTGCACAGGAAACTGCTCCCCAATTTCAAATATTGGAACCATTTTTTGCCTGAAATTCTGGCCTTCCAGAGTTATGGAAGAGGCGTCGCCCACAACTACAATCGGGTCTACAAAAACAATTGCATCGGCATAAGAGGTGAGCCCTAATTCCTCAATTCTTTTTGATATGCGGGTAATGTTGTTGGAATTGCCCAGCATAAGTATTCTGCCGTTGGCTGTTTTTATGTCATGCAAAACAATTTTTTGCTCTTTTAATTCTTTTATTAATTGGGAAAGGTTTTGGTGTTCGCCCTCAATTTCAAGCGAGGGGTCATAGGAAACAACTGTTGCATTTCCCTGGGCGTAGCCGGTAAATGTTGCCAAATCCCCGCCGCTTGGCTGGTCGGGCTGGGAGGAGCCGCCACCGACATATACTGCCATTGTTGAAAAAACGAAAATTGCAATAAGGGCATACACTCCGAACTTGAGCTGGTCTTCCTTTTTTATGCCAAACATAAGAATCAACGCTTGCTGTATTTTTTAATTTGGATACCCACATTTAAAAAAAGAATTGGATAATAACTAAGTGTTGGATTTTATGGCAGATATAAGCAAAGGGGACTTAATAAGAATGGAATTGACAGGAAGGCTTGCTTCAGACGGGTCTGTTTTTGAAAGCACGGATGAGGAATTGGCAAAAAAAGCAGGGATATGGTCAACTGCATCCAAATACGGCCCGAGGTTGGTTATATTCGGGAAAGGCTCTATGATTGCAGGGCTTGAGGAGGCGGTCCCCAAATTTGAAGTGGGGAAGGAGAATGAAATTGATGTGCCTCCGGAAAAAGCGTTTGGAAAAAAATATACTGAGCTTGTCAGGGTGATGAACCAGAAAGAGTTTGACAAGCAGGGCGTGAAGCCGACTCCTGGATTGATGGTTACAATTGACGGCGTGCCTGCACTGGTAAAATCTGTATCTTCGGGAAGAATTATGCTTGATTTTAACCACCCTTTTGCAGGGCAGGAATTGAAATACAAAATAAAAATGCTTGAAATAATAAAAGAGCCGGAAAAGAAGGCGGAAGAGCTTGCAAGGCAGTTTGAAGCAAAAATTGATATTAAGGAAGAGGGGGGGAAGAAAAAAGTTGTTATACTTAAGGGAATTGAAACTTCAAAAGCAAAAGGATTGGAGGCGGCTTTGAGGGCTTGTTTGGGCAATTGGGCTGAAGTTGTTATTGAAAAGTAGAAATTATTTTCTCGCCTTTATTTTTCATGTATTTTTTTATTGCATTCGGAATATCCTTTAAATAGGATTTTTTCTTCCTTATTTTATCCCTTATTTTCTTTCCCTGCCAATAAATTCTTTTTACTAAATGAGGAGTGTCGAATTTATAGCCTGCTTTTTTAAGCAATGAATTTACCAATGGGTTTGCTGAGCATATTGCAAATTTTTTTGAAGAAAAGCGGGAGGAAAAGCTTTTAGTCCATTTTGCATTTGATGGATTATCCGGCAAAAATGCAAACGAAATTCTTTTTTTCCATTTGGGACGGGAAGAGATTATTTTTTTTAGCAAAAAGAGGCGCTGGCGGGCGGAGAAGGGATTTTCTTTTGTGCGGGAAAATTGGGAGGAGCCGATTGCGATTTTTATTTTTTTGTATTTTTTGAGCAAATATGAAATTGCCTTCTCATGCCCTTTGTGGAAGGGCTGGAATCTTCCTATAAAAAGCGCATTTTCCATATTTTTATGTTGTGCGCATGGTTTATAAGCAAAAGCAGGGAAAATTTATTCGGGAGGTAGTTTTATGATTGAAGAACTATTTGCATGCGGCATACCAATAATTGTAATCGGAATTCCGCTCTTATTAATGACTGTGAGAATTGTGAATGAATGGGAAAGGGGAGTGATACTTACTTTGGGAAGATTTTCACGCAAGGTAACTCCGGGCTTGAATATTATTATACCGGTTATTGAAAATTTGATAAAAGTGGATACAAGGATTACCACAATTGACATTCCAAAGCAGGAAGTAATGACAAGGGATAATGTGCCTGTTATGGTTAATGCAGTTGTTTATATGCGCGTTGAGGATGCAGTGAAGGCAATATTGAAAATTGACAATTACAGGTATGCTGTTGCCCAATATGCGCAAACTGCATTAAGGGATGTTATTGGAGAAATTGAGCTGGATTCCCTTCTTACTAAGAGGGAAGGCATTGCAAAGCAGATAAAAGCAATTGTTGATACCGAAACAGATGAGTGGGGAGTGGATATTACAAATATTAAATTGCAGGATGTGGAATTGCCGGCAAACATGAAAAGGGTTATGGCGAGGCAGGCAGAAGCTGAGAGGGAAAAGAGGGCAACTATTATTCTTTCCACGGGTGAAGTGGCTGCTGCGGACAATCTGGCAAAAGCGGCAAAGATTTTGGGGGCACATCCCGCCTCATTGCAATTAAGGACATTGCAAACAATAACGGACATTTCAGCAGACCCGAATTCAAAGATTATTATTGCACTGCCTGTTGAAATATTGAAATATTTTGAAGCGGCTACAAAAGGAAAGAAATAGGAAAAAGTCAGTGCTTGAAATGCCTCAATCCGGTAAATACCATTGCCATGCCGCGCTCGTCTGCGGCTTTTATTACAACTTCATCTTTTATTGAGCCGCCCGGCTGGACTAATGCGGAAACTCCTGCGGCAGAAAGCTCTTCCAAAGTGTCTGGGAAGGGAAGGAAGGCGTCTGATGCCGCCACCGCGCCTTTTAGCTGGAAATTGTTTTGGCGAGCTTTGGCAATTGCAATTTTTGTGGAATCTATGCGCGACATCTGCCCTGCGCCAATGCCTAAAATCTGCTCGTTTTTTGCTATTGTGATTGCATTTGATTTTGTGTGCTTTGCAACAGTCATTGCAAAATGCAAATCTTTCCATTGCGTGTCTGTAGGCTTTCTTTTTGTAACTGTTTGGGCTGTGCACAAATCATATACTGACGGGTCTTCATGTTGGTAAAGCATTCCGCCTGAAATATTGCGGAAGGTTACATCTCCAGGATGCACAGGCACAAAAAAATCAGTTATATCCAAAATTCTGCGTGATGGCTTTTGCTTTATTATTTTAAGTGCTTCCGGCTCATAGCCCGGAGCAATCACAAGTTCAAGGTATTTGTTGCCGATTGATTTTGCAGTGGAAATATCCAATCTTTGGGAAAATGCAATCACTCCCCCGAATGCAGAAAGCGGGTCTGATGCATGCGCCCGCTGGTATGCTTCTTGCAATGATTTGCCTATCGCAACCCCGCAGGGGTTGGTGTGCTTTATTATTGCAACAGCATGCTTGCCATAAAATTCCCTGATTAAATGCAAAGCAGAATCTGCATCAAGGAAATTATTATAGCTCATTACTTTTCCTGCATAAATTCTTGCATCAAACAATGAGCGCTGGCCCACTAACCTGTATGCCGCGGCTTTTTGGTGCGGATTTTCCCCGTAGCGCAATGGATAGGCGCGCTCAAATATCATTTTCATCCTGTAAGGGAATTTTTCGTCCCCTTCCCCCCCAAAATAGCGGGAAATCACCCAATCATAATGGGAAGAGCGCTCAAATGCCTTTATCATCAAACTTTTCCTTTTTTCCCCTGAAATTGAGCCGCTGTTGGATTCAAATTCCTGTATAAATCCAGAATAATCTTCAGGGTCTATAAGCACGGTGGTGAATTTGTAGTTTTTTGCCGCCGCGCGTATTAATGCAATTCCGCCTATATCTATGTTTTCAATTGCAACATCCTGAGTGGCGCCTTCCTGCTTTATTACTTTTTCAAAAGGGTATAAATTTACAACAACCAAATCTATGGGGGGGATTTTGTGATTTTTTGCCTCCTTTCTGTCGCCTGCATTGTCCCGTCTGAATAATATTCCGCCGTGTATTTTCGGGTGGAGAGTTTTTACCCTTCCGCCAAAAAGCTCTGGGAAATGCGTATAATCCCTTATTTCAATTACAGGCATGTCTGCTTTTTTCAATGCCTTGGCGGTTCCGCCGGAAGAAAGAATTTCAACGCCCTGCCGGTGTAAGGCGTGCGCTAATTCCAATAGGCCTTTTTTGTCATAGACTGAGATAAGGGCTCGTTTTATTTTCACGTTTATATATTTGGAAAGGAGGTTATTTTAAATAGTGTAGGATGATGCAAAAAAGGCGGATTTTTATTTCTTTTTATATTTTATCAGATTTTTCCGGTGTTTTGGTTTTATTTTTTCTTTTTTTTCGGTCGGTAATTTTTTTGGAATTTTTTATTTTTAGTGAATATTTTCTGGGTTTTGGATTTCTTGTTATATTTTGTCGGATTTTTCAGGTGTTTTTGGTTTTGCGGATTTTTTGCGGGGGGATTTTTTTCTTGTTTTTTTAGCTTTTGCTGCTGCGCTCTTTTTTGCAGATGGTTTTTTTGCAAATGTTTTCTTTGGATATTTGCCCCAATTGGCTTTTGTTTCGCATGTGGATTCCAGGCACATTTCAAACGGGCGCCTGCCTTTTCTTATTACTTTTATTATGGGAGTATTGCATTTTTCGCAAATTCTGTTTTGGGGTTCGATAAGGGCCATTTGAGGGAGGGAGTAGGTTTGAGTGCAATTTGGGTAGCCGGTGCATCCAACAAACTGCTTTTTGTTGCGTGACATGATTCTTCTCAAATTTTTGCCGCATTTTGGGCACGTGCCCAGCATAGATGCCTCCTTTCTTGCGCCTGTGAGCGCAATGGATAATTCTTTGCCGACATCAGCCTCATGCTCTTTGTATTTTTCAAGGGTTTTTTCAAGTATGGTTCTTCCGTCTGCTATTACACGGGAAGGCTCGATTTCCTTTTTTTGTATTGCGTCCATTTCAACTTCAATTGAGCGGGTTAAATCCTCATCCAATATGTCCGGGGCGTATTTGTTCATTACATCCACAACAGAAAGCCCGAAGGGAGAAACCTCTATGGATTTGGGGCCTTTTAGATAGCCGCGCTTGAATAATGTGTCTATTATGTTTGCGCGGGTTGCTTTTGTGCCCAAATTGCGATGCTCGAGCTCGGATATTATGGAGGCAGGAGTGAAGCGTTTCGGGGGCTGGGTTTCTTTTTCCTCCATTTTGAAATGCTCAGGTGAAACTTCCTGCCCTTCCTGCCATGGGGGAAGGGTAATTTCCTCTAATTTAACATATGGCTTGTAAAATTCAAACCATCCGGGAGAAGTGGTGCGGGAGCCGGTTGTATTGTAATTTTGGTTATTGCAAAGGGCAACAACTTTCTGAGATTCTCTTTCTGCGTGGGGGGCAAAGCATGCCAAAAATCGCTTTACAATCAAATCATAGAGTTTTTTTTCTCTTGTTCCTACTTGCGCAAATTGACCTGTGGGGTGAATTGCAGGGTGGGCAGGGTCTGATTTTTTGCCTTCCCTTGGCTTGAATAATTTTTTTTCTATTAATTGCCTGCATAAAACGGAATATTCATTTTGTTTTGAGAGGAGGGATATTATATTTGACAAATTTAATTTTGGGGGGAGTTTTTGAGAAGAGGTGCGGGGGTAGGATATAAGGGAATTTTCATAAAGGGTTTGGGCAAGGGATTGGGTTTGTTTTGGGGGGAATTTGAATTGCTTGTAAGCTTCTATTTGCAAAGAGGTGAGGTCGAACGGGGGGTTGGGAAATTGATTGAAGGGCTTTTTTTGAATTGAATTTATTTTATGAGGGGGAGGCTCGGAATCCCCGAATACAGTTATTGCTTCGGCTTTGTCAAAAAATTTCTGCTTTTCATGCCTGAATTTTATTTTGTCTATTATGCATGTAAGCTCCCAGTAGGGAATTGGATTGAATGCCTGTATTTTCTTTTCCCTTTCTGCAAGCAATTTTAGGGCGGGGCCCTGCACCCTGCCTATGCTCATTACCTGGAATTTTCCTGCAGAGCGGATTGCGCTCATTAGTGCGCGGGAAAGGTTTATGCCATAATACCAATCTAAAATATGGCGGGATTCTCCTGCCAATGCGTTTTCAATATCCAATTCCGAGCGGTTGGAAAATGCCTCAAGCAAGTCATCTTTTGTAAGGGCTGAAAATTTCATTCTTGAGCCGGTTTCGCGGTGCCCAGCATACCTCATTGCATTAAATCCGATTAGCGAGCCTTCAATGTCATAGTCGCAGGCAACTATTATTTCATCAGCATCTTTTGCAAGCATTTCTATTGTATCAACATAGCCTTTTGTGTACTCATGCCCTTTTTCTATTTCAAAAGCAGGGCGCCATTCTATTTCAAATGTCGGGTAGGAAGAGCTTTTTTGTTTTTCTGTAAGGGAGTAGAGGTGGCCTACTGCGGGCGCTACGGCTATTTCCTCCGCATTTCTGGTGAAAAGGAAGTAATAGGCCTGCCCTTTGCCTTTTTTTCTCTGCGCTTCCCCGTCTGCAAGCGCTTCAGCTATTTTTTGCGCAACTTTGGGTTTTTCTGCAATTATTAATTTCATCTAAAGCACTTTTGGAGAAATAAGGAGGGTTAGTTAAATAAAAAGGTTGGTATTAGGGCTGTAGGAAAAATAAGAAAGAAAAATAGAAAAAAGAAGAAATTACGACACTTTTGCAAGCTCGTCGGATACGATGGTGTCAAATCCGTCCTTTATTATGCCGTCTCCCCTGTCATAGTCATCAAACGGAATTGCCCCGACAACAAGCCTTCCTTCCACTTTCCCGTTTTTCATCGGGCCGACAAGGAATGTTGGGGTGCCTCCCACTCCGATTGCGCTTCCGATTGCCTGCTGGGCATTGAGTGTGTCGTCCTTGCCTTCTGCCATGCATGTATCATATGCATCTCCGTCAAGCCCGACTTCTTCTGCAACTTCCTTTAGGCCGGCTTCGTCGGTTTTTTGGGTTTCAAATATTTTGTCATGCATTTCAAAATATTTGCCCTGGTCTCCCGCGCATTCAACCGCAACTGATGCTGTTTTTGCAGATGCATGCACTATGTAATTCATGTGCACAAAATTTAAGTCATCCCCGTATTTTTCTTTTAATTGCGCCATTGTTGGCTGTGCGCGCGTGCAGAATGGGCATTGGAATTCTGAAAATTCCACTATTGTTAATTTTGCCCCCTCGCTTCCTTTTATTTCCCTTCCGCCTACATCAGCAGTCTTTGCCGAAGGGGTTGGGGTGGGCGTCGGAGTGGGGGTGGGCGTAGGAGTTGGGGTAGGGTTGCTTTCTACAGTGCCGCCTCCCTCTAAATTCACGGTTGCGCTAAAATCTTTTGTAAGCAAAGCATTTTCAATATTATTCAGGGATTGTGTAAGCGAGCCTACAGACATCCATATTGAACCTGCAAGAATTACAAATCCGAGCAGGAATGCGAGTGCAAGGGCATACATCGTAGAAGAGTCTACATTGGCTCCCTTGTCCCCAAGCTGTTCTGACATTATAAAACACCTCATCCACATTCTATAAACTAGTATTGAATAAACAAATTTAATAAAGTAATTTATAACGCTTTCCCCAAATTCGGTTATGCCGGGAGGGAAAAATAGAGTTATAAATTTTAAAAGAGAGGGATGGTTATGGAAGAGGAAAGCTCGGTTAGGTTGATTTCGGTTACACACGGGATGCTGGAGCATAAGGAGCCGGAAGAGATAATTACATATTGCGCAAGGGTGTCAAACCCATTAAACCAGGATAAAATGGATACTGCGCCGAGGCTTCTTAATTATTGCATAAAGCACAAGCATTGGTCTATTTTTGAAATGGCAGATATGGCATTGGAAATTAAGACTTCAAGGGCTATTGCACAGCAAATTTTGAGGCACAGGAGCTTTAATTTCCAGGAATTTTCGCAAAGATATGCAAAAGTCACTGAATTTATTACATATGGCGCAAGAAGGCAGGATGAGAAAAACAGGCAGAGCTCTATTGATGATTTTGATAAGGAAACAAGAGAATGGTTTAAGGAAAGCCAGCAGAAAATGCAAAAAGATGGGCATGAGTTGTATGAAGAGGCGCTGAAAAAAGGGATTGCAAAAGAATGTGCAAGGTTTTTGCTTCCCCTGAATACGCAGACAACGCTTTATATGAAAGGAAGCGTGCGAAGCTGGATACATTATATTACAGTAAGATGCGACGAAAGCACGCAGAAAGAGCATAGGGATATTGCGCTGAAAGCAAAGGAGATATTTGTTAAGGAATTTCCAAATACTTCAGAAGCGCTTGAATGGAAAGAATAATTAATATTGCCAATAATAGGGGGGATATGGCGGAAGAGAGCGGCGGGGAAGAAAATTTTTATTCTGTGGATAAGGCGGAAAATATTGAGGAAGGGAAAGTGAAATATATTTTGAGAAAATATTCTGCTTTTGATGCGGTAGAATTGGATAAAATTAACGGGAAAATTGAGGAAGCAAAGTATGCTGTAAAAGAGCTTAAGGATTCTTCTTATGGAGTGGTGGAATTTGGGGGGAAAATGAAGGGGCAGATTGGGGAGTATGAGGAAAAATTGGCAAAATTAATGGAAAAGAAATTTGAATTGCGGAAAAATGCGCTTGGAATTATGCATGCAATTGAGAAATTTGAAGGGGAGCCCACATTTGCAAAGGGAGATGTGATATCTGAGAATGTTGTGAATGGATTTGTTGAAAAAGGGATTTTGCTTCCGGAAGAAGCGAAGGGGAAAAGAAAGGCAATTACCTAATTATGTGAACTACCACAACCTAACTGAAAATTGAGGTCATGGCTTCCTGTTTCACAGACGAAACCATCGTTTCATCTTCACAGGCGTTACTTCCCGCAATTCCTGCGGTAGCTCTTATGAGTATATTACGTGCAGCGTTGAGGTCTCTATCTATTGACAGGCCGCAGAAAGAGCAGTTGTGCATTCTTTCTGTTATGTCTTTTTTGACGATATTTTGGCAGTTACTGCACTCTTGCGTTGTATTCTTTGGGTCTACAAATACTACCTTGCAACCAGCTTCTTCCGCTTTGTAGCAAATCATATTTGCACACATTCCCCATCCAGCATCATTAATTGACTTTCCAAAATTCTGTTCTGCCATCTCTTGAGAAGCCAATTTTTCTAATGCTATGAGGGAATAATTAGAAACAAAACCACTAGAGAGTTTATGCAGGAAATCTGCTCTTGTGTTTGAAACCTTTTCGTACTGCTTGGCTACCTTGATTTTTGCTTTATACATGTTCTTTGCTTTGCAGTTTTTGCGTTTCTTCTTTTTTCTTGATAATCTTTTCTGGTAGAATGCAAGCCTCTCTTTGTGTTTGTTGAAATGTCTTGGATTCTTTACTGCTTTTCCATTTGAGAAAGTAGCGAATTTCATAAGTCCTAAATCCACACCTACTTTCTCACCATTATTTTCCTTTGGTTGTTTTCTCTCCTGCTCTACACTGAAATTGGCAAACCATTTTCCAGAAGCCTCTCTTTTTATAGTGAGGGTTTTTATCCTGCCCTTTATTTCCCTGTGTTTTTTTATTGAAATTTCTCCGAATGGAGCAACCTTTAGTTTGTTATTGAGCCAAAAACCAAATTGAGGATAGTGCAGACTTTTCATTCTGTCAAAAGACTTGAATCTTGGAAAACCTATTTTCTTTCCTTTCTTTTTTAGTTTAAACATTCTTATAATTGAATTGAAAACCCTATGAGAAATCTCTTGTTGTGTTTGTGAGAACATGCCATATCCCTTTACCATAAGTTGTAGGGTGTTTTTAGTAGGAAAATAACCAAAGTCATTGTAAGTTTGTTTGCAATGGGCAAGCAGTTCATTCCAGAGATTCTTAGCCAACCACAGGTGAGTATTGAGCTCTTTCTGCTGGGTTTTTGATGGATATACCCTGAATTTGTATGTCTTCATATGTTTAGTATATAGGTAAATATATAGAAGAGTTTTGAAAGGGTAGCTTTCCACTGAATTTGCACTCTTCAGCCACCATCTAACCCTCAAATTCCTTTTAGGAATTTTGGGTGCTACAAATTGTTTCACAATTTGGCATCCCTTCGCCTTCGGCGAAGAGGACCCCAAATCACAAGAGTGATTTGTAGGGGGGTGGCTCGCTTCACTGGTTTTCGAGTGCAGGTAAGCCTATAAAATGGATTTTATAAGGAAACTATTGTACTTATCAAAACTTCACTTTTCTTTTTTATAAGTTTTTTATATTCACCATCTTCAAAGGTAACGTTTATTGTTTTCATGTTATTCATTTATTTATAATACTGTTGGCTCGTCCCATAGCCAAATTCATCCCCTGCCTAACAAAATCGTGGAAGGGGACTTCTTTGGCACTTTGTTAAAATTATTTTTCCCTTCTGCCAGTCCCGGATGAGAATTTTGGATGCTTCCAAAATATTTGGCTCCCCTCTTTTTAGCAATTTTCCCCTCTTTATTGCGATTTTGGCAAGTATCTCTTCTGTATTTTTGCATTTTTCAATTTTATAATGGGAAAATAGAGAATCATCTTTTGCAGAAAGAAATTTGTGGATTAATTTTTCTGCTGTTTTTTGCGGGTTTTGCAATTTTTCAACATCAAGAGCGGAGTGGAGGGCAAGCGCTTCATCTTTCATTGCAAAATCAGCTATGCCGGGAGCGTCTATAAACAGGATATTGTCATTAAATTTAATCCACTGGATTCCGCGGGTTATTCCCGCCCGAAATCCTGTTTTTGTAATTTTCCTGCCGATAATGGAATTGATAATAGAGCTTTTTCCAACATTTGGAATTCCGAATATAAGGATGTTTATTGGCGGGGAGTGTGATTTCAATTTCTTGCGGGCAAGGGAAGTTATGAAATGCTTTAATTCCTTTATTCCTTCCCTTGTTCTTGAAGAGCAGTAGATTATTGGAATATCTTCTGTTTTTTCTTTATTTGCTATTTTTGGCAATAAATCCGCCTTTGTTGCAGCTATTACCAACTTCCCCTTAAATGAACTTTCCAATCTTTTTATCCTTGTATTTGAAATATTTCTGGCATCAACTACCTCAACTAGAATTTGGCATTTGCGGAGCAACCCTTTTACCTGCGCCCAGGTTCTGAGCTTGAAATTCGGATTTGACATAAATAGCTTATGCGATTGCTGCATTTTTATAATTTGGCTACCGGGTTTGCTGGCAGGAATTTGGAGGATGCTGGGAATTTTTATAATTTGGGGGAGGAATAGTATCATGCTTAAGGCAATTATTTTTGATTTGGATAATACTCTTGTGAATTTCTGGGAGTTTAAAAAGGAGTCTGCAAAAGAGGCGGCAAAAGCAATGGTTAATGCCGGGCTTGAAATGGATGGGGAAAGGGTGGAAAAGCTTATTTTCAATATTTATGAAATATATGGAATTGAATACCAAATGACATTTACAGAATTGCTCAAGCCTTTCAAGTTTGAGAAGGGGAAGTTTGAAAGAATGAGAAATGCGGCAATTACCGCTTATTTGAGGAAAAAAGGGGAAATTCTGAAGCCTTATGAAGGGGTGGAGGAAATGCTGGGGAAATTGAAGGGGAAGTATAAATTGGCTGTGTTGACAGATGCGCCGAAAGGAAATGCTTACAAAAGGCTGGAATTTTCCGGATTGGAAAAATATTTTGAAAAAGTGGGCACATTTCATGATACAAATATTTACAAGCCGGGAGTGGAGCCGTTTTTGCATATATTGGGGGAATTGGGGGTGAAAGCTGAAGAGGCATTGATGGTTGGGGACAACCCGGGAAGGGATATTAAGGGGGCAAGAAATGCGGGGATGAAAACTGTTTTTGCAAAATACGGGCATGTATTTGGAGATGATGGCACAAAAGCTGATTATGAAATAAACAAGCCTAGAGAATTAATTGAATTTGTTGAAAAATTAAAATAAAAGCAATTGCTCAATGCCTTTTTCTCCTCTTTTTTCTTGCATTTTCTGATAAATGGCTGGGCGGGGGGGATTCAATTTCTTTTCTTTTTCTGAAATATCTGAGGTATAGAAATATTGCCAATAATAGTATGAGGAGGATGAGCAATACTATTATTATTTCAAGCATTAGAAACAATCCTTCATCTCTCTCTAGCGGAGGCCATGTTTTCTGGGGCTTTTTTATTGTTTGGTTTTCTTCTTGAGGAAGTGACAAGACATCTAATATTTTGGGGGGAGGCAGGATTGCATTAACGGG
>JBDRNY010000012.1:0-11447 GCA_043810635.1 Microcaldota archaeon
TCCTGTGCCGGCGCAACCGGCTGTTCAATCGTCTTTGACTCAAACAAAAACATGCCTATTCCCCCCTTATTCCTTTATAGCAATTCCCCTTTGGAAAGCAAATTTAATAAATATCACCAGCATTTTTTTTATTATCTGCCATATCTCTGCCTTGAGGCAAAAATTTGCTGTGTTTTTTGTTTTTGGAAACAGAAATTTGCCTGCTGTTAGAAATAAAACACAACGCCCTAACCCCCTGCCCTTTCAGAAGTGTTTTATTCGTTTATATTCCAATTACTACCCTTCAAAAATATATGTGATGGTGTTATCTTTGCAAAAATTAAATTTTTCAATTATTTTTTCTGCCCTTATATTGGTTTTACTCTCTATACCCAGCATATCTGCAATTTATTGCAATAACGGGGAGACTAAATGCATTGATGATACCCATCTTGCAAGCTGCAGATTCAATGAATGGTCTCCTGCATATACGATGCCATGCCCGCTCGGATGCGAAAATGATGCGTGTATTCAAAATTTAGAGGTCTGCGACCAGGGCTTGCGGCAATGTGACGGGCAGGATATTCTTTATTGCGACGATGATGGGGAGATAAAAATTGCACGCACTTGCGAGGAGGGAACAACCTGCCTCCAATTTGGATGGGATGCGACATGTTTCCAGAGCAGTGGAGAGACTTCATGCGCGCCAACCACTAATTATTTCAACAAATTCACAATGGTCTGCATAGACGATTGCGAATCCACATTTGGCTCCGGTCCCTGGGTTTGCGATTTTCAATTTTGCAATTGCATACATATAGATGATTTTAGGTGCTCTGGGGGAGCAGTTTATGCAGACGGAACCTGCGGAGCAGATGATTGCGCCCAAGCATATAATGATGATTCATATTACTGCAACCCAGACACATGCAGGTGTGTTAAAGGCCAGCCAGAGGAGCCGGAAAGTGGGAAATTTTGCTCAGAGGAGCAGAGATATCTGAACGGAACCTGCGGAACTGATAATTGTGCGCAATATTATGCAAATGATTCATATTATTGTGATGCAGAAAACTGCAAATGCTTAAGCGAGGAGCCTGGTGGGGTATTTTATCCAGTTGATGACGAATGCGACGGGCTGGAGGATGGCATGCATCATGGTGCCGGCATTCAGACATATAACGAGACAAATGATATATGGCAAACAAGGCAATGCACCACTTATTGGGAGTTTTATTGCCTTGACGGAATGCTTGTTGAGGATAATGGCATAATCTCTAGCTGCACAAGCTGGAACGGCCAGGCTGATGCCCAGGATTTTTGTGAGAAAATTGAAACAGAGGTTGAAACATCCCCAGCAGGGGCTATAGTTGGCGAGTGCATGGTAATCATCCCTTCATTCAATATTTTCGGCTTCATAACTCCTGCATTATATCTTGACAATTGCGCCCCTGGCTCAACATGTGATTATTCCAGCGGCTACTGCAAGCTGACCAGCTCTATTGTTAGCACTTCGTTTTACTGCTCCGGAACCTGCGGCATTGAATATTATTCATGCAACGCTGCAGGGGATGAATGTGTGTGCATGCCATAAGCCATGCACTTACGGCACCTTTCTCCCTTTTTGCTACCCAATCATATAGAGCTCAAAGCCCCAAATGTGCAATTAGCACATACTTCTATATCCAGCCCTGCACCCGCATTCCAAAATAAGCAATCTCCTTCAAATCCATCCCGTTGCCCAAAGCCCGAAATATGCAAGCATGGAATACCTCAATATCCTTCCCGCCCCTGCATACAAAAGAAATTTCCACCATTCTATTTTCATCACTCCCGCCAAAATTCCCGCAAAATCAAAAAACGGATTTGGAAAAAATGAAAAAACAAATATTGCAATTCCAGCATGCCTCCTGATTGCCTCTTTTTGAAGCATTATTGCATATTTTGCAAATTTATTTTTTGTTTTAAGCAATTTCTGGGAATTCACTCCCAGCGCATAGCCTGTCAATTCCCCTATTGCAGATGCAACACCCGCAACAATGCCAACTCCAAGCGGGGGAAGCACTTTTCCCATTGAAAATATTGCAATTTGCAGCGGCACAGTGGGGAAAAACACTGATGCGGACGAAATCAAGGAAATTGCAAATATGCCGAAATAAGAATAATTTCCAAAAATAGTTGCAACCTCATCTGCATAAAAAAATATTGCAATTGAAAATAATATTATTGCCCCTATCCATATTGCCGAAAGAATGCGGTTATTCCCCCTCCTCATCAATTTGAAATTGCAAGTTGCATTTATATATTGTACTTACATGCCCATATTATGGCGCGCGAGATAACTGAGGCTGAAATACGCACAGATTTTCTTGGCAGGACTGCAATTCTCACCCCCGGCAGGGCAAAGCGCCCCCACGAATTCAAGGCAGAAGTGCCAAAGAAAAAAACTCCTAAGTCAAAGTGCTTTTTCTGCCCAGGCAACGAATCCCTCACCCCCACGGAAATTGACCGCACCCCCCTAACAAAAGGAAAAGGGTGGCAAAACAGGGTATTTCCAAACAAATTTCCTGCATTAAGCCATGGATGGAAAAAAGCATACGGCTCCCATGAAATAATTGTAGAAACCCCAGACCACCACAAAACCCTTTCCCAATTATCTGATAATGAAATATTCCTTTATTTGAAAATGGCTGTAAAGCGCCTTAATGCCCACTCCCGCAACAAAAAAATAAAATACACTTCATTATTCAAAAACGAGTGGGAAGCTGCCGGGGCATCTTTGGAGCACATCCACACCCAGGTTGTTGCACTGCCTTTCATTCCCCCTTATGTAAAAAAGCAAATAAAAGCATGCAAAAAAAATTGCAAATTTTGCAAAATTGCAAAAAACAAAAAATTCCCAAAAATAATTTCAAAAGGAAAATTCCTTCTTCTCTGCCCCTATGTGCCGAAATACAAATATGAGATGTGGATTGTTCCAAAAAAGCACATCAGCTCAATAGTTGACATGGATGATTCCACCCTCCTCTCCCTTGCAAAAATTTTGGGAATTGCAGTAAAAACCCAGGATTCTTATCTCAATTACCCCCCATATAATATACTCTATCATCTTGCCCCCCACCGCTCCAAGGCATTTCATATGCACATATCAATTACCCCCCGCATTGCAAAATGGGCGGGCTTTGAGCACCAGACCGGAGTGATACTAAATTCAGTCCGCCCTGAAATAGCTGCAGGGGAGTATAAAGTCAACCTAAGAAGGAGATAGGCAACACTTTTTTATCTATTCTATTCCAATTTCATTTATGTATTCTGAAGAAGTTAAGGCAATGCTAACAAAAGCGGGAGCAGGCATAGGGGATTATGTAAAATATTCCCGCGGAGCTCTTACCCTTGAGGGAATAGTATTGCCCAGGCAGGAAAGCGGGGACAAGAATTGCCTTGTATTAAAATTAAATTCCGGGTATAATGCGGGTGTTGGGATGGAAAAAGCAAAAATAGAAAAAATAAAATCTTCTAAATTAAAATTCAAACTGCCCTATCATCCCAAATCCTCAAAAACAGGCCCCTCCTCCGCACCCCATCTTTCGTTAATATCCACCGGCGGCACCATAGCTTCTCGCGTTGATTATGAAACAGGGGCAGTGCACCCCCAAATAAAAGCATCCGAGCTTGTTGGGGCATATCCCCGCCTGAAAAAATTTGAGCCAATTAAAGTAAATTCGCTTTTTTCCATACTTTCCGAAGACATGAATCCCTCAAGATGGAGTGAAATGGCAAAAGAAGTTAAAAATGAATTTGATGGCGGCGCAACCGGAATTGTAATTGCGCATGGCACAGATACAATGGGCTATTCTTCTGCAGCCCTTTCCTATGCATTACAAAACCTCCCCTCCCCCTTAATATTTACAGGCGCACAGCGCTCCCCTGACAGGGCTTCTTCAGATGCTGCACAAAACATTTTCTGTTCATGCGCTGCCGCACGCTCAAATTTTGCTGAAGTGGCAATATGCATGCATGTAAGCACAAATGACACTTTCAATTATATTCATTGGGGCACCCGCGCCCGCAAATCCCACACTTCCGGAAGGTGGGCATTTAAATCAATAGGCGCGCACCCAATAGGAAAAGTTGACGGTGAAAGCGGAAATGTGCAAATTAATGACACCCGAATTCCAAAAAAAGATTTGAAAAGAAAAATTATATTAAAAAACAAATTTTCAGAAAATGTGCATCTTGCCTGGATATATCCCGGCATCACCCCAAAAACAGTTTCCTTATGGAGCAAATATGACGGCATAGTAATTGCAGGCACGGGATTGGGCCATGCGCCGTTAGACATCCATAATTCAAAATCCAAAACTTCCATCCTTCCCGCACTCAAGGAATTAATCTCCTCAGATGTAATAATTGCAATTTCCCCCCAAACTTTGGGCGGGAGAATTATGCTTGAAACTTATTCCACCGGAAGAAAGCTTGAAGATATCGGAGTAATAGGCAACAGGGCAGACTGGCTTCCTGAAACATGCTATGCAAAATTATGCTGGGTGCTCGGGCAAACAAAAAACAAAAAGAAAGCGGAAGAATTGATGATGGCTCCTGTTGCAAACGACATCTCCCCCTTCTCATCAGTTGAAGAAAGCACTTATGAGTGAACTCTATGTTGTGCGGGCTTGAAATACACCAAAGGTTGGCCGGGCATAAATTATTCAACAATTGTCCCACTCCCTCCCCCAATGAAAAATTGGATGAAAAAAGCGAAAAAATTATCCGCACATTGAATTTGGCATCAAGCGAGCTTGGAAAAGTGGATATTGCGGCAGAATTTGAAGTGCAAAGAAGGCGCACATTTGAATATTCCGCCCCGCCTCAGCATTCCTGCCTTGTTGACAGCGATGAAGAGCCCCCCGGAGAGCTAAACCCAAATGCGTTTTTGCAGGTATTGAAATTTGCAAAGCATGTTAATGCAAACATAGTTGATGAAATACAGGTAATGAGAAAAACTGTTATTGACGGCTCCAACACTTCCGGCTTCCAGCGCACAGCATTGGTAGCAACAGGGGGAAAATTGAAATATTCTGAAGGAAGCATTTCATTAAGCACAATTTGCATTGAAGAGGAAAGCGCGGGAATACTCCCCCCAAGCAAAGGGCGTACCTCCTACCGCTTAGACAGGTTAGGCATTCCTTTAATTGAAATTGCAACAGAACCTGTTTTTACCTCCCCGCAACAAGCTGCTGCAGGCGCAGAAGCGCTCGGGCTTGCATTAAGGATGATTGAAGGGGTGATGAGGGGGCTGGGCACCATCAGGCAGGATGTCAATATTTCCACCCCAAAAGGCGCGCGTGTTGAAATAAAAGGATTGCAAAGTCTGAAGCTTCTTTCCCTTCTTGTTGAAAACGAAGTAAAAAGGCAGGAAAAATTAATTGAAATAATAAATGAAATTAAAAAAAGAGTTAAAGGAAACGCACCAAAAATCCAGCCTGTCAACTTAACCCCTATTTTCAAAAATTCATTTTGCAAAATAACAAAAAAAGCAATTTCTTCAGGGGGAGTTGTTTTGGCGGCAAAGCTTCCCTCTTATGCAGGATTGCTTGGAAAAGAATTATATACCGGAAGGAGATTTGGAAGCGAATTGGCAGATTATGCAAAATCTGCGGGAGGGGTAAAAGGGCTTCTTCATTCAGACGAAAATTTACAGGGTTATGGATTTTCCCTGGAAGAAATAACAAATTTGAAAAAAAAGCTTGGTGCAAATAAAGAAGATGCTGTCATAATAATTGCAGATTCAAGGGAAAAAGCAGAAAATGCGATAAATGCCGCAATAAAGCGTGCACTATTTTTTTCAATTCCAGAAGAAACCCGCAAAGCTGATGCCAACGGCGGCTCTTCTTTCATGAGGCCATTGGCAGGCGCGCACC
Organism: Microcaldota archaeon; assembly: GCA_043810635.1. GTDB lineage: Archaea > Micrarchaeota > Micrarchaeia > Anstonellales > Anstonellaceae > 1-14-0-10-45-29. The sequence goes on from JBDRNY010000012.1 coordinate 5,898, forward strand.
GCATGTATCCTGAAACAGATGTGCGCCCGATAAAAATAACTTCCCAAATGCTTCAAAATGCAGGAAAATTGGATTCATTGGAAGAAAAAAGAAAAAAACTTGCAGAATTGCTCGGCCCGCAGCTTGGGGTGCAGATGCTCCGCTCCAGAAATTTGCCTTTGTTTGAAAAATTAAACAAAAAATATGCAGAGCCGAAATTAATTGCAATTACATTAGAGCAAACATTAGTTTCCCTCAGAAGAGAAGGCATTTCAGTTGAAAAAATAAATGAAACTATATTTGACGAATTATTCTTATTTTATGAAAAAGGAAAAATAACAAAAGCTTCAATATCTGAAATTCTAAAATATTCTGTTGGCAGAAAAAATGCAGAAGAAATAATTGACGAGCGCAAATTGCAAAAAATTTCCGGGGAAGAATTAAAGAAATTATGGAAAAAAGAAGGAAAAGATATGCGCTCATTTATGGCAGAATACAGATTAGTTGTTGATGCAAAGGAAGTAATGAAAATTTCCTCAGCTAATTGATTTTTTCTTTAGGGAATAATCCTGAAGGCATTTTATCCTTCAGCAATGCAAACTCGTATTCTCTTATAGCATCCTCCGCATTCCCTATATTTGATTCTAACGTTAAAGCCGCTTCTACAAGCAGTTTCATAACAGTCACTGGTGTTTGGCCGCGTTCAAGGCATCTGTGGCATCTGACTTTCAATTCCTCCATTCTGCTTTTGATGTCTCTTGTCGTTATCAGCTTTTTTCCAATTTCAATATTTTCATCATACCTAATTAAATTAACATTTTTTACCAGATTAAAAGCATCACTTTTCATTTCTATTGCCTTATCTGCCGCCTTTCTTATACTGATATTGCAGCCATTGAATTTCATTACAATCTGAGTTTGCGCCATCTAACCACCTCCCGATATTTATATACCCAAAACAGGTTATTATCCCTATTTATCAGGGTTCAAATATTTCTTATTTTCTTCATGGACTTTTTTCCCATCAGCTTGCCCTCCGGGCAAGTCTGGCAAAAAGAAAAAATTATTTCGGATACAGATAATCCCTATTCTCCTCAAATTTCTTTTTGCCATACCACAAAATTTCCAATCTATCCCGTGAATATTTCAGATAATGCCTGTCTTCTGAATGCACTTCCAAAGTAATTGTATCATCATACTTTTTCTTCAATTCTTCCACAATTTCCTGCAAATCAATCCTTCCTGCACCAAGGGGCAAATGGTCCACACCTTTTCCGTCATGCAAATGCACATGCCTAACCCTCGGGGAAAATTCTTTCCAAAACCCTTCAAATACTTTTTTATATTCCACTTCAGCATGCCCCACATCCAATGTCATGCCCATATCCACTTCTGAAAATATTTGCTTAAATTCCTCAATAGTGCAGGATTTTGGAGTAACAGTTTCCAAAAGCAAATCCACGCCCATGCTTCTTGCTTTTTTATTCAACTCTTTCAAAGTGGCTATGCTGTTCTTAATCATGCTTTTCCTTCCCTGTATTGAGGGGGAAAGAGACAATTCCGTATGCAATGTCATTTTTTTTGCCCCGAGCATTGAAGCGGTTTGCAATGCAGAAACCATCTCAGTATTTACAGCTTTCTGAATTCTTTCATAAGGGTGGGCTATTGAAAAATACCAAGGCATATGCGCAACCAGCCCCAAATTATATGAAGAAAGCGCATCCAGAATTTCCTTCTTGTTTTTTGAAACATATTCCGGCTTTGCCCTGGGATGCTCTATAGTCAATTCCAGGAAATCAAAATTCATTTCCCCAAAAGTGTGTATTTCTTCCACCAGTTTTTTGTGAGGATTGTTCATTGCGCCTATTAACATATTCATCTCTCCAACTAACCTATTCCGTATTGAGAGTTTTAGAATATTCCCTTAACCGGAATTCTTCTTTTTCTGATAATTATTGCAGGCTCGTCTTCTATTCTGAATTTCTGGCTTCCAAGTTTTACAAACAACGGCTTGGGCTTGAATGATATGTGCACTGCGCCTTTTGCCATGCTGTATTCCAGCCCCTGCCCGAATGCAATGCTTACCAATGATTCCGGCTTTTTTTCTTCCCTTGGCATACCACCTATATGCACATTTATTCTTTATAAATATATGTCAGTTTGTGTAAATTTGAGTATTTGGAAATAAGGCACTCTTTTTATATTTCCCCTTTTTAATTCAATTCAAGAATTTTATTTTGGAAAAACGGTGAATGGATGGAAAAAGTTTTTGCATCAGCCAAGGAGCTTAAAGTCGGAAAATACCTTCTTATTGACGGAGTGCCGTGCAGAATTGCAAGCATGGACAAATCAAAGCCGGGCAAGCACGGCGCTGCAAAATTAAGGATTGTTGCAATAGGAATATTTGACGGCGCAAAAAGAAACTGGCTCGGCTCCTCAGATTCAGATGTGGAAATACCGATGATTGATCGTTCCAATGCGCAAATAGTTGCGGTTAACGGAAATGTTGCGCAATTGATGGACACGCGCACTTTTGAAACATTTGAATTAACAATTCCCGAGGAAATGGCTTCTGATGCAGAGCCGGGGAAGGAAGCGGAATTGCTTGTTGCAATGGGAAAAAGGGTAATTCAGAGGATTAAGTGAATTGTTTGTTTTTTATACTTGCTCATCCTAATATTCTATTTATTGGTGGTTCAATGGATATTACAATTGATGAAAAGAAAGACAACCCAATGCTTGAAAGGCAGGAAGTTTATTTTTTAGTTTCATTTGATGGTGCAGTGCCTTCCCGCCAGCAGACGAGGCAGTCATTGTCAACATCCCTCTCAGTTCCTATTGAAAGAATAGTTATTGTAAAATTGGAAAGCAAATACGGAATGCGCACAGCAAAAGGGGAGGCAAGAATATACAATAGTGCTGAAATTGCAAAAAAAGAAATGAATTACCTTCTTGCAAGGGACGGATTGGTGGAAAAAGAGAAAAAAGAGGCAAAGCCTCCCGCACAAAAACCTCCTGAAGCGCAGAAAAAGGAGGAAAAAGTAGAAAAGCCTGCCGGGAAAAAAGAAGAAAAAGCAGAAAAGCTGGCTGAAAAATCCGAAGCTAAAAAAGAGGAAAAGAAAGAAGATAAAAAACCAGAGGTAAAAAAGGAAGAGAAGAAAACCGAACCTGAGAAAGGCGAGGCAAAAAAAGATGAAGCTAAAAAAGAGGAAAAGAAACCCGAGGCGAAAAAAGAAGAAAAAAAAGATGATGCAAAAAAAGCCGAGGGTAAAAAAGAAGAAAATAAAGAAGAGAAAAAACCCGAGCCCAAAAAAGAAGAGAAGGAAGAGGAGAAAAAAGGATGAAAAAAAATCCGAGCCAAAAAAGGAAGCGAAAAGCGAGGAAAAAGAGAAGAAATAAAAAAGAGAGAAAAAAAGGAGGTTGTAAAAATGACTGAGGAAGAAAAGAAACCTGAAGAGAAACCAGAAGAAAAGAAAGAGGAAGAAAAGCCAGAAGAGAAACCAGAGGAAAAGGAAGAGGAAAAGAAAGAAGAGGAAAAGTAAGGTGTGGTTTTTGTGGTAGAGGACAAAAAAAAGCCGGCAAAGAAAAAAAATATCAAGCCATACAAAAGCGGCAAGCCCTGCCCCAAATGCGGCGCCGGCGTAAAATTGGCAGACCATGGGAACAGGCGTTCATGCGGAAAATGCGGCTATTTTGAGAGAAAATAGCTAAAACATATCCACTCTCCACTTTTGCTCACACCCAAGGCCTTTTTCTTTCTTATAAAGAAAGAAATTGGATTTGCCCTTCGGGCAAATGCCCACCAACTCCTTTGGAGTTGATGGAACCCCTGGGAAAAAGAAAGAACCTCTCTAAACTGCATCTATCCTCCATTTCTGTTCGTACCAAACATCTTTTACATCAATTTTATTTTTCAATAATTTTGCCCCGCATAATGCAATCATCGCCCCATTGTCTGCATTAAATTCATCATCACAAGTTGATGCTTTTGCCCCATGGGCTTTTGCCATAATTTTCATTTTCTTCATCAATTCCTTATTTTGCGCCACCCCTCCACAAACAAGCACTTCCTTTTTTCCTGTTAACATCAGCGCCCTCTCCGTTGCTTCGCACAATTCGCAAAATGCAGTTTCCATAAATGAATAGCATAACTCCTCTTCAGGCATTTTCCCAATTTGTTTAGTTGCATAAGTAAACAATCCCGAAAATGCAAAATTCATTCCCTTAACAGTATATGGCATCAAATGATATCTCTTCGTCTGCGCAGCTTTTTGCGCCAGCACTCCTCCGTGCGCAAATTCATATCCCAGCTCCCGCGCAAATGAATCAAACAAATTCCCAATTCCAATATCCAAAGTTTCCCCCAATACTGCAAACCTCTGTTTCCCATTTTTCTGCTCAATTATAATTTGCGTATTCCCTCCGCTAACATACAAAATTAACGGATTTTTGAATTTGCATTGCCATTTTCCAATTTCAATATGCGCATGGCAATGGTTTACAGGCACTAACGGCAAATTATATTTTTTTGAAAGAAATGCGGCGGCAGTTGCGCCTGTTTGCAAACAAGGCCCCAGCCCGGGCCCTGCAGAATATGCAATTGCATCAATATTTTTTATATTTAATTTTGATTTTTTTAATGCAGTAGAAATAACTCTTGTTGCATTTTTTGAATGAAATTCAGCAGCCTCCCTCGGCACAATCCCCTCCCCCGCCGCTGGCTTGTAATAAGCTTTTTCATTTGCAATTATTTTATTTTTTTTAGAATCAAAAATTCCCACCCCAAATGTGTGGGCAGTTGATTCTATTCCGAGAATTTTCATATATAGAAAATGAAGAGGCGGATTTATATTGCTAGTCACTATCAACTTCCTATGACAATTGCTAACCGGACAGATAGTAGTAATAATGTCCTTGTTGCTTTAGATGAAAAATACTCTGAAATACCCAAATATGCAAGAATATTCCTCATTACCACTATAATTTTTTTCATATTCCTGATGGCTGGATTTGCCCGATATGATATTGATATTTGGAAGATGGCTGCAGTATATCTGTTTCTTCTCATCAGCGTGTCGATTTCATATTTCCTTGTTAGTATTAAGATTGAGCGGGAGCTCAATCTGGGCAGAGCCATTCTTCGGGCTGTCCAGTTGGTTGTTTTCATAATCCTCATAGCTTTCAACTATACTCTTCTTACAGAGGTTTACAAAACAGTATCTGAAGGCGGAGAGCCGCCCTGGTTCTGGACCATACTCGGCTTTTTTGTATTCAACACACTTTTTGCAGGCACTATCTGGGGCATCTCTTACGGGCTAAAGTGGGCTGAAAAAAAGATAGCTGAACGGAAAAAACAAAAATCCACAGAAGGAAGTAAAGGACGCTATTAAAGAAGTGATATTTTTTTGTCGCCCTTGTGCAGCACAACATCATTTCCTTTCACAGCTTTTCCGATTATTTGAGCATTAATTCCATTCTTTTTGGAAATTTCAATTACTCTCCCCGCTTCATTTTCATTTACAACAATAACCATCCCCACACCCATATTAAAAGTGCGGTAGCATTCCCTCG
>JBDRNY010000013.1:0-11854 GCA_043810635.1 Microcaldota archaeon
CCAATCAATTCAGGAGGCTCTATTGCAATATAAGTAGGCTTAAATTGCGCCAATTGCGCGCTTTCCTGCACATCTTTTGCGCAAACCATGCTTTCCAACCCACTCTCTTTCAGCGCTTCCACAGCCACCTTAATATTCTCATGATTAATTCTTTTTTCAGAATGATTAATCAAACTCCCTTTCACGCCCGCCCCAAGAAGCATTTTTGCAGTAATCGAGCCTGTATGCGCCCCCGGCGCATTTCCGTCAATATGCTGTGCAAATATCTCCCCCCCAATTTTCACAGCTTCCCTAAGAAGCAATGGATTTGGGCAGGAAATTATCCTCACACCCGTATTTTCACCTACCTGCTTTGCAATTTTGCACAATTGCAATCCACTCTCTCCATAAGATTTTTCATATGTTTTCAAATTCAGTGCTATAAACGGTTTGTCTGCCATATCGCAATTTAACACATCTAATATTAAAAAGCAGATCCTGAATGCTTTGCATTCAGTCTCTCCAAGCCGTGCGCGGCTTGAAGACGCCGAGGGCAGGATTCGAACCTGCAATTCCGTAAGGAACTAGTTTGCTCGCGGGTTTTCTTTTTCCCTGAAGGCTTTTTCTTTTCCAAAAGAAAAAGGCTTCTTCGAGACTAGCGCACTACCAGGTTATGCGACCTCGGCAAATAGACATATTATAGTTTAGCACTATTTAAATCGAATTCTTTTGGCCTCTAATAAACCTTAATCACTTCGCACCCTTCATCCACTTCAATAAAATGGTGCGCAATTCCTTTTCTAAATGCATCACACTGGTTTTCCTGCATATTATCCACATCTTCCCTCGGAGAATGCGCAACATCACACACCCAATCCTTATTTTGTTCCATTGGATTCAGAAGGCAGGGGCCGGCAGACAAATCCTGCCCTTCTCCAAATGCTGCATGGCATGCATTAACACATTCTTCTTCCGGGGAAAAAGAAACTCCTGTTGGCTGAACAAATGAAGGCTGTTTGGTAGGAATTGTTAGTCCATCAAAAGATTGCGGAGTGGTATTTTCCTGCACACACCCTGTTGAAATTAAAAGCACTCCAATTATTGCAGAAAATATGATTTCCCTCACAAATGCCACCACATTTTCTTCTTTAGCAAAGTTTATATTCTTCCCAATGGCTGATATCTCAGGTGTGGTTTGAATGAAAAAATACTCATTGCCCAAATTAGATTATGGATATAATGCATTAGAGCCTGTAATTTCTTCCAAAATAATGGAATTGCATTATTCCAAGCACCATGCCGCCTATGTAAAAGGCACAAATGCTGCAATAGAAGAATTGGAAAAAATAAGAAACAACAATTCAACAGCTTCCACTCCGGACATTTTGCGAAAGCTTTCGTTTAATTTAAACGGCCATATTTTGCATGATTTATTTTGGAAAAACATGTGCCCTCCGAAAGAGGATAATGCTCCGGAAGGGAAAATATTAGATGCAATAAATTCCAATTTCAATTCATTTGAAGCATTTCAAAAGCAATTTTCAGATGCTGCAATAAGTGTTGAAGGGAGCGGATGGGCTGCATTGGCAACAGACGGAAAAGAAAATCTGCTTCTCACTCAAATTGAAAAGCATAATTTGATGCATATTGCAGGATACGCTCCAATTTTAGTATTAGATGTTTGGGAACATGCCTACTACTTAGATTATCAAAACAAACGCCCTGAATTTGTAAAAAATTTCTGGAAAGCAGTTAATTGGCAGGATGTTGAAAAACGCCTCTAAACTTTTGCATTAAGCCTTGATAATTTGCATTTTGTTTTTTCAAACACGCCAAGCAAATCATTGTAAGGAATTGCCTTCTTTTTTTCAGCATTTGCCTTCTTCTGCTTTTCCTCTTTCCAAATTTCCTCGGCTTTTCTATAATATTCTTTTGCTTTTGCAGCATTTCCAAACGCTTGGTAGCATTTTGCCATCAAATAATAAGCAGGCGCATAATTAATCTCTATATTAATCGCCTCTTTCAAACATTTAATCGCCTTTCTATACTCTTTTTTATACTCATAATAAAATTTCCCCTTGTTAAATAATGCAAACGCATTTTCAGGGGCTGTTTTTACTGCTTTTTCAAAATCTTTAATTGCCTTCCCTGTTTTCCTCAATTTCATATTTGCCATTCCCTTAAACACATAATTATCTGAAATAAATTTGTTTAATTTTGATTCCACCACTTTCCCCGCACTTACAGCGCTTCCCCTGTATTTTTCAAATATTTTAATTGCTTTTTCCAAATTTTGGTATGATTTTGCATATTCCCCCAATACATAATACGCCCTTCCTTTCTGGGCATACGCTTCCCCTAATTTCCATATTCTTTCTTTTCCTGCATAATTTGAAATTTCCACAGCATTGCTTCGCCCTTCTTTTTCGGCTTTGAAATTTTTTCCTTCTGCAAAATATCTCAAATTCCGCCCTTCCTTTCCAAATGCAGGCACATTTTCATATTTGTATTCCACACCATCAGTATTTTCAATATATTCAATTGCAGGCAAAATTAACTTCTCATTTTTCAATAAATGAAATTCCGGCATTTCTTTTGCTTCAATTCTTCCCTCATTTATTATTTCATATGCAAAATATTCAGCGTTTGGCAGTATTCCGTCATTTTTTATTTCCAATCCAAAAATTTCCCCAGCCAGCTCTTCCCTCTTATTCCCTTCAATTTTCACCGGCACATCCAAAACAAATTCTGGTTTCACAATTTCCTCTTTTGCATAATAATCTGTTGAAAAAAGAGAATCCATATTCCAGCCGAATAATTCCTGCATCCATTTGCTTTCTTCCTCTTTTTCCTCAAGCAAAGAAGAAACAGTTGTCATATCGCTTGTGCTAGCCCTGTCATTTCCATTATACATAATCCTCCTGTATTTGCCTGCCCCTTTTCCAATATGGGACCAGCTGCAGCCTGTGCTAACCTTTCCCCCCTTCCTTGAATTAAACCAGGCTCCAGGCATCCAAACTTGGATTGAATATAATTCTGCCATACACTACCTGCCAACTTTTTTACAAATAATTAACTTCGTCTTTATTTATAAGCATAGCTTTTTTTCTACGTCAAAACCCGTGAATTCCGTACACATGCTGACAAATTTTACAAAAAATAAGGAAAAATAAGGCAAGAAAACTTATTATGGAACTTCAATCAATCTCAAAAAACATAAGGTTAACCGCCAAAACAACACCTACAAAATTGTAATACTCCTCAGTTTTGCCTACGAAATATAACATAGAGGACGATTAACAATAATATTATGGGGAAACAACACAGTCTAACTGCCCATGTTATTGTATCATGTGTTAAACCATATAACCCACCAGACCAAAGAACTCCGCCCCCACCAAACAGTAATACAATTATTATCCCCACAACGCAGAGTATAATGAAGTGCATCATATCCTTTAGCAGACTGGGGAGTGTTGGAATAGTGTATTCAAAGATATCTCCATACCAACTCCCAGTGGTTCTCGCCAACCACTTATGATGTCTAAGGTGTGCTGTTTGACTTGCGAATAGTTTTAGATTGTTAGGATGATAGTTCAGTGGATTGCCATCAATATGGTGCACAACTTCTTTTTGTGTTAGACTTCTCCCTATCTTCTTTGACATCACCCAGCGATGAACCAACATATCCGTATCTTTGAAACGAGGGTATCCATCATCATCAATATACATAGATTCTTGGTCAAGCATATACTATATTACAAATTAAAGCCGTATAAAAGGCTCGCATACTGGCGAAAGACTTAAATGTGTTGAAAAACTCATTTAATTGGTGTAATTATGGGATTTTTTGATTTCGTTACCAACTTTGTCAAAATAATAGGGATAATGGCTTTTGTGGTAATATCAGGGTTGGTTGGATTTGCGATTCTTGTTTTAGGTTCTCTTGTGTTTATTGGGATGGGTGATTCTTTAGGTTGTATATTTGTAGTAATAGGTTCGTTAACATTACTTTTTGCTTATTATATTCGTGAAAAATACATAATGCAAGCTGGTGGAGGAAACCATCATCGTGGAAGAAATAGAAGACGGTGGAACTAATCCATCCTTGCCCTCTTTTTTCTCTCCGCTAGCTCCTGCTCATCCTTGAGAATCTGTGCTTTCACCTGCTCCCGTTCCCATTGATGTGCCTCGTGGTCAGGCACTACAATATTGCGAATCCATTTTGAGATGTCCTTAGTGTTCATAAAAAGAGATAGGTATAGTTTATACAGAGCCCCCGGTGAGATTTGAACTCTCGACTTCCTGTTGTCCTGCAGTATGCTTTCGCATCCTGCACATAAACCATTTATCCCGCTTTTGACGGTTTTGCATATCACTCATTTTTTGATTCCAAAAAAAGATGCAATTTTCGAAAGCAGGCCATCCTCTTCTTCTATGCTATCCTTTTCTTTTTTTTCCTCCGCGCTTGCATGCAGGAGTTCTGTTAGGGACTCAATCTTCTCTAATTCAGCCTCCAGTGCATTCCTCGAATATCCTGAAAGCTCTTTTCTCATTCTTTCAATCTTTTTCTTTTTTTCATATTCCTCCTTGCAGGAATGCCCTTCTTTTCTAAGAAGCCTTATCTGCATGACAACATCCTTTGCACCCTCTATTTTTTTTGCATAATAATCCATGGTTTTTTCATCATCAACCGGCAGAAAGCCAATCTGTTTAATATCATTTAGGGCTTCAAACCATTTTTTGTTGGACAGGATTACACTTTTGAATCTTGATGCCTCAGGGCAGACATGCAAAATCTTTTTTTCACTATAGCCAAACAGCTTGCAGATCTGGCCCGCATTGTATTTTCCAAGTTCCGGATATTCTAAAAAGAAAATGCGCATCTTGTCAATTTCCTCCTTTTTTGGCACAACCTGAAAATAATCCTTCAAGGAGTCCGCATCCTCAAGCAGCTTAGTTATCTGCTCTGAAGCCAGGGAAGAGTAGTATCTCTGCCTGATCTGTTCAAGTTTTTTCAAATTCTTTAGTAATTCTTCGTACTTGCGGGCTTTCTCAAGGTCAACAGTCTGTGTTTTCACAATGGACATATTCTCCATTATTTCCTTTATCCTGTGCCGCTCTTTTCTAAATTCTCTGTCGATTTTTTCCATTTGCTTTTCTGCTTCTTCATATTCCGCATTTATCTGCATTATTTTCTGAAAATAATCAAATTCTTGTTTTGCATTCGGCATCTTGTTACTTTTTATCAGTTTTGTGACTGAAATGATTTTTCTGCCAACGCTCTCTGTTATGCTTCCGCCTTTAAATTCCTTTACAACCTCCCCCTCGAAATTTATCAGATTCTTTGAGAGCCGGACGCCTCTTTTTGCGATTTTTATTTTTGTGTTTATGTGCAGGTTTTTCCTGTCCTCTCCCGTCTCATGATAGAATTCAATATTTTCCATCAGCCCCTTAAGATGTTTGGAAAGTTTTATGATTGTGGGGATTTGTTCTTCTCCGATTTCCTTTATTTCTTTCTCCAAATCCAGGTGCTTTTTTCTAAACTCTGCTATTTCCTCCTTGTCCATCATCAAAATCGCTCCTGTTCATTTGCTATTTAACTCAATTCAAAAGCCCCCGGAGAGATTTGAACTCTCGGCTTCTTGTTCTCCCGAAAGAAGAGACAAAGCGTCTCTTTCTTTTTCCAGAGTTTTTCTTTCTCCGCAAAGAGAAAGAAAAAGCCTTACGAGACAAGCACTCTACCGCTGAGTTACGAGGGCATATATCCATATATAATATTCTGCTCTTTTATCTTTTTCTTTTTGAACCCTGGGGCTTTTTTCTTTTTAGGAAAAAGAAAAAGGGGCCAACCGCTGAGTTACAGGGGCTTGCAGTAATTATTTTATGCTAATTAGTTAAAATTGCTTGCACCCTATTTTTTTACCAAATTTGTGCTTTTTCCCCTCAAAAACCTTTCAATATTCATTAAAGTAGTATCCAATATTCTTTGCAATGCTTCCTGGGAATTAAATGCGTTGTGCGGAGTGACAATTACATTTCTTCTCAAAAGAAGCATATGTGTTGCAATAACCGCCTTCAAATCACACGCTTTCTTAAAATCCGGGGAAAGCAGCTGGCTTTCCTCTTTAATTGCGCACTCATCTTCCAATACATCAATTCCAGCGCCTGCAATTTTTCCTTTATCCAATGCCCGAAGCAATGCTTTTGTATCCACAAGCGAGCCCCGCGCAGTATTTATCAAATAACTTTCATTTTGCATTTTAGAAATTGTTTTATCATTAATCATATGCCTTGTTTTTTCATTTAACGGGCAATGCAATGAAACAATTTTTGATTTTCTTAGCAAAGTATCCATGGAATTAACTTTTTTCGCGCCCCATTTTTTCATCTCTTTTGCATTTGTGAAAGGGTCATAGGCAATTACTTTCATTCCAAAAGAATTTGCCATTTTGCTTACATGCCTTCCAATTTTCCCAAATCCGATTATGCCGAGAGTTTTCCCTTCCAAATCAAATGTTCTTAATCCTGCCAATTCAAAATTTCCTGCGCGCGTATTCAATACGCTTTTTACCAGTTTTTTGGAAAGCCCCATAATTAATGCAATTGTATGCTCTGCAACAGTTTCAGAGCCGTATTCAGGCACATTGCATACCTTAATTCCCCTCTTTTTGCACTCTTGCAAATCTATATGGTCAAACCCGGTAGAGCGGGTTGCTATTAATTTGCATTTTTTCCATTTATCCAGCTCTTTTTTTGCAATTTGCGAATAAATAAACACAGAAACTATTTGCGCATCTTTTGCTTTTCTGTAATTTGCTGCATTTATCGGCCCGCGCGAAAAAATTAATTTATGCTTTTTCAATTTTTTCTTGAAATACTCCTTTTCCCAATTTCCCAATTCAAAAAATGCAATTTTCGCCAAACTTTCCACCCAGCTTATTTACAATACAAATTCCACCCATTCGCAGTTTTTAAGCCTGTAGTTCCACAATTTCGGGGGTTTTATTTTTGCAATTAAATTTATGCATGCAACAGAAAATATTCCGTGGGAAATTGCAACCACTTTTTTGCCTTTATACTTTCTCTTAATTTCCCTCATAGCTTTCCCTGCCCTTTTCTTAGTATCTTCCCAGCTTTCCCCTCCGGGCACTTTTTTTAGAAAATGGCTTTTTCTCCCGTTTTCATAATCAAAAAAATAATCAGGGTATTTATGCTTTAATTTTGCCGCACTCTTTCCTGTCCAGTCTCCCAAATCATGCTCTTTAATCAAATCAAATTTCCTTGCTTTCATTCCAAATTTCTCTTCAAAATATTTTGCAGTCTGAAATGTTCTTTTCATAGGGCTTGTCAGAAGCACATCTGGCTTAAATTTCCATTCACGCGCCAATCTGGCCCCGTCTTTTCTCCCTTTTGCTGTAAGCGGAACATCCCTCCTGCTTCCGTTTAAAATATGCAGCCTGTTTCCGCCCGCCCGCGCATGCCTTACAAGCCAAATATGCAGTTTTTTCGCCCCATTCATAGTTGAGCTTATCTCCCATAATTATATAAATATAATTTGCTTATTTTATTACTAATTCTGCTTTAGATTATACACTGAAAGCAGTTATTTTGCATGAGGTTTGTGTTTATGGTCAGGAAAGAGTATGTTGTTTCAGAAGTTCAGAAGATGATGGGCAATCTGAAAAATGTGAGAAATGTTGCAATAGTTGCCCACGTGGACCACGGCAAAACCACTTTAACAGATTCTTTAGTAGCAAGAGCCGGATTAATTTCAAAAGAAACTGCAGGCGAGCAGAGAATGATGGATTTTGACGAGCAGGAGCAGGCAAGGGGAATTACAATAAAATCTGCAAATATTTCAATGGCATTTCAGGTAGAAGGAAAAGACTATTTAATCAATTTGATTGACACCCCCGGCCACGTAGACTTTGGGGGCCATGTAACACGCGCCATGCGCGCTGTTGACGGAATTGTATTGGTAGTGGATGCAGTGGAAGGGGTAATGCCCCAAACCGAAACTGTATTGCGCCAGGCATTAAAAGAAAAAGCAAAGCCGTGCGTATTTATCAACAAAGTTGACAGGCTGATTAATGAATTAAAATTAACAGACAAGCAGATGCAGGAAAGATTGCTCAAAATAATAACCCATTTAAACAAATTAATCGGGCAATACGCTCCAAAAGAGCATAAAGACGATTGGGCTATTGATGTTAAGAAAGGAAGCATTGCATTCGGCTCTGCATTCCAAAAATGGGCAATGTCTGTTGCCGCAATGGAAAAATCCGGTATAAAATTTGCAGATATTATCAAATTATGCTCTGAAGGAAAGCACGAGGAATTGTCTGACAAAGCCCCGCTGGATGATGTATTGCTGGATATGATGATTAACCACCACCCTTCCCCCGACTTTGCCCAAAAATACAGAATTCCCGCAATATGGAAAGGGGATGTTGAAACTGAAGTTGGAAAATCATTGATGAACTGCTCTCCTGAAGGAAAAACAGTGGGGGTTTGCATAGGGGTTGTAAATGACCCGCATGCAGGAGAAGTTGCAATTGTACGCCTTTTCTCCGGGAGAGTGAGAAAAGGCAATATGCTTTACCTTGCTTCAAAATTCCGGGAAGAAAAAGTGCAGCAAGTGGCTATTTATATGGGCCCTGACAGGGTTATGGTTGACAATGTTATTGCAGGAAATATTGTAGGCATATTAGGATTGCGGGATGTTTATGTAGGAGAAACAGTATCTACAGGCGAAGTTGAGGCATTCGAGCAGATAAAGCATTATTCCGAGCCTGTTGTTACAAAATCTATTGAAGCAAAAGATTCCAAGGATTTGGCAAAACTAATCAATGTATTGCGCGGGCTTTCAAAAGAAGACCCTACATTAAAAGTTGAATTAAGCCAGGAAACCGGGGAGCATTTAATTTCAGGAATGGGAGAATTGCATTTGGAAATTATTGAATATAAAATATCAAAAGAAAAGAAAGTGCCTATTACCACCTCCCCGCCCATTGTAGTATACCATGAAATGCTTACCGGAAAAATTGACAGGCCTATTGAAGGCAAATCCCCAAATAAGCATACCAAATTAAAATTTATGATCGAACCCCTTGAAAAATCTGTTTATGATGCAATGGTTGCAGGGGAAATTCCGGATGGCAAGCCGAAGGGGAAAGTGCTTGTTGAGAAATTGGTTGAATTGGGCATGCCACGCAACCAGGCAAAATCTGTTGTCCACATCCACCACAAAAACATGCTTATCAATGACACAAGGGGAATTCAGTATTTGAATGAAATAATGGAAATGGTTATACAAGGATTTGAGGAGGCAATGGACAAAGGGCCTCTTGCAAAAGAAAAAGTTGTCGGAGTAAAGGTGCGGATTGTTGATGCAACAATCCACGAAGACCCTGTGCACCGAGGGCCTGCGCAAATAGTTCCTGCCACAAGAAGGCCTATTTATGCGGGAATGCTTATTGCAGGGGTGTCATTGCAGGAGCCAAAGCAAAAGCTTACTATTTTAGTGCCCCAGGATTTTGCCGGCAATGTAATCACCCTTATACAAGGAAGAAGGGGGCAGATGCTTGACATCCAGCAGGAAGGCGAGCAGGCAACAGTTATTGCAAAAGTGGCGGTTGCAGAATTATTCGGCTTTGTGGATTCTCTCCGCTCGGCTACCCAGGGAAGGGCAATCCCATACCAGGAATTTGAAGGCTATGAAAGCATGCCAAGGGATTTGGTTGCAAAAGTGGTGCAGCAAATTAGGGAGAGAAAGGGCGACAAGCCCGACCCTCCCAAACCCCAGGATTTCATGGATTAGCTTTTATTCTTTCCCCCCATTCTTTTTTCAATGGCCCGCGTCGGGTTTCCCATACCTTGCATTGTAAACGGGAGCGGGCTGCTGCTTGTTTCCCCAAATGGTGAGAGGAAGTATTCTGTTGTTCACTGTGTTTTGCGGGACAACTGTGCCCATAAAAAAAGAAATATTTTTGGAAAAACCGTTTGCGACTATATTGGGGAGCCGCTTACAGAAAAAGCCTTCCAAAATATCAAGATGAAATCAACTCAAAATGGAAGATAGCATTTTCAGGCATATTCCAGCATAAATTTATAAAATGTTTAACATATGAAATTCATTTAAGGTGATATTTATGGGCGGAAAGAAAAAGAAGAAGAAAGGCGGCTGCGGCTGCTGCGGATGAGTCTTTCTTTTCTTTTTAAAAAGAAAAGAAACCCTCGGGAAAGAAAAGAAAATCATTATTCATAAACAAAAGGCGGCCTTGCATCCCAGAATTCAATTGTTTTTGCTTTTGCATGCCTCAATAATATTTTGTGAATATCGCTTCCATACTGCATAGCTTTTTTCGGCCTTTCAATTGCGCTTTTTGGCACTTCCAGCAATTTGGCAATTTTTCTTAAAAGCGGCTTTTTCATTTTAGGGGTGCCTATCCTTTCTTTTACAGGCACTTTTGAAATTTCATCAATCAATTTCTTGTCCATAAAAGGAAACCTTGCATCCACACCGCAATATTTTGCAACAGCTCCAGTCCTTTTCAAATCACGCGAAGGCAGAGTACTAATTTCTTTTTTTAATATCTCCTTCAAATCCTTTCCTTCAGAAAACCTGTTGTAATATTTTTGATAGCCTATAAAATTCTCCTCAGCACCCGAACCAAACAATATTACCCCATCCTCCAATTGTTTTGCCTTTTTGCAGCACTCGTATGCCCCAACCATTAATTCAATGTCTGTAAGCGTGCCCGGCATTATTTTCCAGCAAATTTCATAGCTTTTCAAAATTTTCTTTTCATCAAGCAATACCAAATTCAATTCCAGCCCAAGTTCGCCCGCAGTTTCCTGTGCCGCCTTTATGTCATGGCTGTTTTCCATGCCTGTTGCAATAATATCAGTTGTTACTTTCTTTTTTGCTATTGTTGCAATTGTTGCAGAATCCAATCCCCCTGAAAACGCAATTGCCACTTTCCCTTGAGGCAAAGTTTTTTCCACCGCCTCCTCTAACAATTTTGCCAATTTATCAATTTCCATAAGAATTCTCACTTTTTCTTTTTTCCAAGCAAATCTCTAATCAAAGAATTAAATATCTGGTTTAATGCGGGTATAAAGTAAAATGCAATAACAATTCCGATTATTGCCCCTGTCAGAAATCTAATTATATTGGTGCTTTCCCTCAAATGAAGAATTTGGGTGCCTCCATCAAGCACAATAGGCACCATTGCAATAATAAGAAATATGGGGTGGGGCCACACTTCATCATCTATTTTTCTTAAAAATAAAAATACCAATCCTCCAATCAGCATGGAAAAGTAAATTCCAATATCCCTTGAGCAAACAGGTATCTTATATCCAATTTCCCCTTTTGAATTTTCAATAATTTCATGCTTTCCCACCTGAAATATTTCGTTTTGGGGGGTGCAATCTGAAATAATATTTTCCCCTTCAGCATAATAACAATAAGAGCGGGAGTCCAGTTGGTGGCATGTAAATCCAAGCGCCCAGTAAATTGGCTGGGCAATTTCCCCCTCCCCTATTGAAAGCAATAGAGGGGGCAAAAATATTGTTAAATTAAATAATAGCATTGCAATTATGAAAATATAAAATCCATAAGCAATATTTTTTTGCATACCAACCAATCCGCATCTGTATTTATAAAAACTGTTCTAAATCGGGCCTTAGCTTGCCCTAGAGGGCAAGGCGCCCCGATTTCAAAAAATCGGGCCCGGTGAGATTTGAACTCACGGCCTTTGTCTGTCTCCTGCATTCCTTTTCTTTCTTTTTGGAAAATGCCGTCGGTTCTTTCTTTTTCCCCGAGGGTTTTTTCTTTCTTCCAAGAAAGAAAAAGGGCTCTTAGGAG
>JBDRNY010000014.1:0-3118 GCA_043810635.1 Microcaldota archaeon
CGCTGTAATGGTTTGCACATTCGGCGACAAGCAGGATGTGGTATGGATGTACCGCCACAAGCTTCCTTATATAAAATCAATGGACGAATTCGGAAAATTGGAAAATGCGGGGGAATTTAGCGGATTAAAAGTAAAAGAAGCAAAAGAAAAAATAATTGAAAAATATAAAAAAGAGGGAAAACTCCTCTCTTCAAAGCAAATTTCCCAAACTGTGAAAGTGCATGACCGGTGCACAAAACCCATCGAATTGGTAAATTCACATCAGTGGTTTGCAAAAATTACCGAGAAAAAAGATGAAATAATATCAACCGCAAAGGAAATGAAATGGATTCCAGAATTTGCAATTGCTCACTTAATAGATTGGGCAAATTATATTGAATGGGACTGGGTGGTTTCAAGGCAAAGGATATTCGGCACCCCCATACCTTTCTGGCATTGCAAAAAATGCAACAAAATAATTTCCCCCTCACAAGAAGAATTGCCAGTCAACCCCCCTGCAATAAAAAAGAAATGCCCAGATTGCAATGAAAATGCAGAGGGCGAAACATCTGTATTTGATTGCTGGTTTGACTCTTCAATAACCCCCCTGATAATTTCAAAATGGAACCAAGACAATGAATTTTTCAAAAAAACATTTCCTTCCTCCCTCCGCCCCCAAGGAGTTGAAATTATACGCACCTGGGCATTTTACACAATATACAGGTGCAAAGAATTAACCGGCCAGCCATGTTTCAAAGAAATTCTTCTCAATGGAAACGTTCTCGCGCCTGACGGAAAGAAAATGTCCAAATCTTTGGGAAATGTAATTATGCCTGACAAATTAATTGACGAATACGGCGCAGATTCGGTTAGAATATGGGCAGCCCTTTCAGGCGCAATGGCAAAAGACCGCCCCTTTTCCTTTCAAGACATCAAGTATGCAAAATCATTTTTAAACAAATTATTAAATGCAGGAAAATTTGTGCAAAAATCTATTGAAAAATACAAATATAATGAAGAAGATGAAAAGCACCTCCGCACAATTGACAAATATTTCCTCCACCGCCTAAATGAAATCCTCTCTTCCTCCTCTTCCCACTGGAAAAATTATGAATTCCACCACATAGTAAAGCAAATACATGACTTCTTTTGGCATGAATTTTGCGATTATTATCTGGAATATGCAAAATACCGCATTTATTCGGAAAACAGTGATATGCAAAATTCAAAACTTGCAGCACAATACACCCTCTACACAATATATTCCAACACCCTTCTCCTCCTCACCCCAATAACCCCCCATTCCTGCGAAGAATTATGGCAAATATTTTCAAACCCAAAACAAAATTCAATCCAATTGCAAAATTACCCCTCCCCAAAAGGAAAATATTCCTCCCCCGACTCCCTCCCCTCCGGCCAATTGCTTGCACAATTAGTTGCCCTTCTCCGCCAGGAAAAAGCATCCCGCAAGCTTGCATTAAATGCAATTATCAAAAAACTCTCCCTCACCCTTCCCCCTGAAAAAGCCAAATTAATTTCTTCAATAAAAAACGAATTTTGTGCTGTAGGGAGAATAGATGAATTGAAAATAATTAATGGAAAAGAAATCAAGCTGAATGGCGAGTGGCCCAAACCCGAAGAAAAACAAGAAAAAGAAAGCGGATGAAGGAAAAGAAATCAAAATAGCGGCGGAGTAGCCAAAATCCGAGGAAAAAAGAAAAATAAGGCAAATTGAAAAAATAATATTAGGCGAAAAACCGGCAAGAAGAAAAAGTGGAAAAGAAGGGAAATAGAAGATTTTAATACTTTGTTATTGTGCTTTAGTCGGTTGATATGGCAAGACGGAAAGCAAAAAAGAAAGCGAAAAAAGTCGCACCACCGCCCCTAGAATACCACGCGCCCAGAAAAGAGCCCCTCATGGCTTTGCTGTGCGCTGTTGCAGGAATGCTCTTTCTTCTCACGCCCGGAGTGGCTTACCTCTATTTGGGCAAAATGCGAAAAGCTCTTGTTTACATTTTCGGCCCATGGCTCGCCCTCCTCATAATAGGCGCAATAATATTTGGCATCGGATTATTTACAAGCGGAATTGCATTTGTATGCTATTTCCCCCTCTTCCTAATACTTTTCCTGTTTGATATGGCAATAATCTATGATGCATACAAAGTTGCAAAAGGGGAAAAGATTCTTCCCGAAATCTAATTTTTCCCTTATTCATATTTTTAAACTATCCCGCAGTTTCTGCTTTTGATAGCATGTTTATATTTCAGCTCGCCTCCCATTCGCCAATCTCCCCTGAAATCTCCCCCACATCAAGCTCACTTTTTCCAAATTATTCCAAATATTCCATGAACCGCTCAGTAAAAGAAGACCATATCTGCACTCCTACTTTTGCAAGCGCACTCAAAAAGCTTCGGATGGCCGAGGAAGCAGGAAATTGGACAGTGGGAGTTTTCAAAAATATAAAAAAGAAAAATCCAGGCATAAACGATGAAGATTATTTGGAAAAATGCCATGTTGTGCTTGAAGATATGGGCTTTGATGAGCCAGAGGCTGCATATATTTCCCTTGTTTTTAGCGAATATTCTGCAAGAGCAAATAAGGCAAGAATGCAAATATATGACTTAAAAAAACTCTCTGATGCATTTGGCAATAAGCAACTCACATATGACAATGCTCTTGAGGCAAACATTATTGCAAGCAAATTATATGCAGAAAATGAAAAGTGCATTTTTTGGGCTTCCAAGGATTGGGCAAAAAGAGGTTTGGCTAATTACCTGAAATATTTCACAGAGCTTGTAGATTCATACTCATTTATCGGCTATGCTTCTGTAAAAATCCTTTACAATATGCGCTTTGAGTGGGATAAGAAAAAGCCTGAATATATAGTAAACTCAAGAAATTCCACTCTAGATGCAGATTATAAAAGCATACTTCCATCCAAAATAGGGCTCAAGCACAAAATAAGCTATGAGCTTATCTGCGATTATGAGGAAAGTCTAAATGATTTCAAAAAATCAATTGCAGAGGTATCCCAAAGGCAAACCTCAAACTATTTTAGAAGAAAAAAAATATCTGACAAGGATTTGCCATTAGGGTTAAGGGCAAGTTACTGGCTGGACCCATATGTAAAAGCGGCAAC
>JBDRNY010000015.1:0-2173 GCA_043810635.1 Microcaldota archaeon
TACCAAATTCAGAAATTTCTTGCGCCTGTATTGAATTTGATTGTTGGATTTGGATTGTTGTTTTTGCCTGCGGCAATGGTTATGGATGATGCAAGGGCATTTAGGGCATTGCAAAAAAGCTTTGATGTTGTTATAAAAAAAAGCATGGCTGGTGCTGCAATGGATTTTGATTGCTTTTGTGCTTTTGTCAATTGTGGATGTAATTGTGCTTGCAATTGTGGATTTTGTGCCATTTATACCTCATTCTGTGGGGCCGTGGTTTGTATTGATATTTAATTCGCTTATTGTATTGCCTTATTTGATTGTAATGCTTGCCCAGATATATATTTCAAAATATACTATTTTGGTGGATTAGGTGCTGGTTTTCCAACTCCAGGGATTTGGGAAAAGGGATGAAATTCAGAATACTATAATTGAGAAAAGAGGGAAAAATGAAATTGCTGTTGGGTTTGAATTAAGGCATGAATTTATTGACCCAGAGCAGATTAGGGAATATTTGCTTGCTTTTTCTGCATGCAGGCATGGGGATGAGAAATGCAATACTACTACTTATTTTAGAAACCGTTTTGGGGCATTGTTTTGGTTTGGAAAGCAGGGCTATTTCGGGAGTATGGATGATATT
Organism: Microcaldota archaeon; assembly: GCA_043810635.1. Taxonomy (GTDB): domain Archaea; phylum Micrarchaeota; class Micrarchaeia; order Anstonellales; family Anstonellaceae; genus 1-14-0-10-45-29. The sequence continues at coordinate 623 of JBDRNY010000015.1, forward strand.
GAGCAGATATTTGAATATGATGGAAAGGTTAAGGAAAAAGATGAGAAAAACGAGAGAATGAAAATATGGATTGGGGATACTGAATATAAAGTGCTGAAAATTGAAAAAGAGGATTTTGCAAAAGGCATTGGAAAGAGATGGGTTTTGGAACACAATGAAAATATTTACATTGTAGAAGATGGGGAGAGAATAAAAGAGATGGATAAAAATGGCAAAAATGAAATTGAGCTTGAAATGAGTGCTTATATTTTGCAGGAAGGAGGCAAAGATGGATTAAAACTTGTGTGGGAAGGGGAATGCCCTGCGCTAAAAGAGGGCGAGAGCATTAGAATTCCTTTTACAAATACGAAGATAGAATTTGGATATGATGAAACCAAAATTGCGACTTTTACAGTGAGAGCAGTTGAAAAAGAATTTGACAGGTGGCCAGGCAAGAAAAAGATTGCGTTTAAACTTGAACCCGCGGTTGACCCTCACTTATTTAGAATAGTAGTTGAAAGAGTAGGTCACACAGCTCCTTTGTGTTTCTTTGAATGCCCAGAAGAAGTTTACTTAGTTACAGATGAGAATATACTTTATGCGGTTTTGAGAAGAGCAGTGCAACGCCATGAAGATAAAGGATATTATCCGTTCCTATATTGGGAGAATCCAAAAATCTCATTAGAAAGGATATACAGTGGGGATTGGGCAAGGGGGCGCGATGCTGAGAGAGAAACTAGACCGATATATTATGAGCTAAGAGTTGGAAATTTTGGAGTATGGACAGAAGGCAAGCATCCCTACGAGCTTGGAGGGATAGAGATTATAGAAAAGAATGAAGAAAAGTATGATCTTATGACTTCAATGGACAATCCCTTGGCCATAACACAAATGTTTTATGGGGACAAGACTGTGGATGTTCATGACCTGAAAGGAAAGAAGGTTTACAATAAAAGCTCAAATAGGATAAGTTATAATGAGAATACAAATTCTGCGGAAATAAAATTTTTTAATCCGGAAAGGGAGGAATTTTTTTGGAAAGTAAATCATGAATACAACTCGTACAGGGAAGCGCCGAAAGAGCAAAAGCCTCCAAAAGGGGCGCCGAATCCGTTTATTCAATTTGAAACAGACATAACTTATTTTGGAAGGATGCAAACTCATGAGGATTTTGCAATGGGGCTGCTGTTTCCAAATCCATTGCATTCAAATGATATGAGCCTTAATGTGCCGATAAATTTGCCGCAAAGAATGTATGTAAAATTTGGAATATACAACATAAGGGGGGATAAACTTGCAGATGTTACAGCAGGGCATCTGGGGCCTGGGGAAATTGCGGTTACTGTGCATATGGACAAAAGGCTTCCGTACGGGACATATATTATCAGGTTTGAAAGGCCGAATGAGAATTGGGATGGAAATGTGCCTGTTTATAATGATAATAGAAAAATTCCGATTTGGCGGAAATTTAATATAGTTGAATAGATAAGATGGTTTTATGAGATATCCGGCAGTGGCAGGCTCGTTTTATCCTGCAACAAATGATAGCTTGACAAGGGCTGTTGATGCTTA
>JBDRNY010000016.1:0-7090 GCA_043810635.1 Microcaldota archaeon
CCCTTCCCAATTTTTCAGGAGAGTGCGCATCTGAAAATGAAACTAATTGCACCCTATCCAGCCATGAGCATCTCCAATTCATTGCAGGGTCTGATGAAAGACCTGTTTCAATTGCATAAATATTCTTTTCTTTATCTTCAAATGCCTCCTTTAGTGAGTCAAACCCCCCCTTTGCCCCAAATATTCCAAACCAGGGAGTCCAGGCATGAGAAGGTATTACAAGCCCCTTCCCGCTTATTTCCATCACAGTTTCAACAGTTTCAGCCAAGCTCATTCTCACCCAGGGCCTTCCATCCACACCCAACTCGCTTTTATTTTTAATATCATCATTAAACTGCTCAGCACATTCCAAAGAGGGCATTACAATCAAATTATGTATCCTTCTCTTCTTCCCTCCAGGCAATTCAAATATATTATTTATTTCAACAGTCGGCACAAAATAAATTTCATTGCATTTCAAAAATCCGCTTCCACCCTCGTCTATTTTGCATTCCCGCTTAATTTCTTCCAAATATTTCGGGTGTGTAAAATCCCCGGTTCCAACCAAATCTATTCCTTTCACTTTAGCTTCATTTGCAATTTCCCTAATGCCCATTCTGGGAGAGCATCCTCGTGCATATTTGGAATGAATATGCAAATCACAAATAATTTCCATAAAACCAATACCAATTCAATTTCCACAATCAAAATAATAAACCAAATACAACCCGCCCGCCCCTCCCCCGGCAAGCAGGCGAGTATGCAAATGTAATTTTTATTTAATTATTCAATTAATTTTTTCATCCGGTATAGTTGCAAATAATATTTGCAACCGGCCTAATATACCCTGAATATTTTCCAAACCCCTGCTTTTCCATCAGCCTAAACCCAATTTCCCAATCCTTCCTCTTAATTCCTTTCATCAAAAGCAAGGCAACTGAATAAATCACGCAGCTTATTCCCATGCCCAAAACCAAGTGAATTACCCCTTGGGTTGCAAATGCAGAAAGCGTTCCAATGTAAGGCAAAGCAACAAACCCCGCCCCCACAGCAACCACTCCTGCAATCAATGCTTTTACTACATCAAAATGCAATTTTGCACCGAATTTTTTGTAGGCAGCAACAACAGCCCCCCCTTCACCCAAAGTAGCGGCAAGCGAGCTTCCTATTGCGGCGCCGGCCACCCCTATTGCGGGAATTAATGTCCAGTCAACAGCAAGATTTACAGCAACAATTGTTATGCTGACAGCAAGCAATATTTTCACATGCCCGCGCGCAAGCAATGCGCTTCTTGCAGAAGTTGAAATTAATGCGGCAAGCACCATGGGTATAAACAGCCACATCAAATATGCATTATCTTTATACTTATTTGCAACAATTCCCAGAAGAGAATCCGCATATACTAAAAATACGCAAAGCACTGGTATTCCAAAATAAACAGTCCACCTTGACAATTCTTTTGTAATTTTCCCGAACATCTCGGATTTTTTCTCAAACTGCTCCACCAAAATAGGAGTCTGCACTTCGCTTATGGGTATGGATACAACAGGGCCTATATTTCTTACAAATACAATAACTGCCGCATACCCTGAAACAATGCCAGGGCTTGCCCCCAAAAAAAATCCGATTAAAATAACATCCATCTGGGTTACAAATGATTCAATAATTGCGCTAATATACACCGGAAACCCGAATTTGATATTTTTCCACAATACAGAAGGGGAAAATGTTGTTTCCCCGCTCAACTTGGAAAGCCTGCGTATCACTTCCCATCCAACATAAGCCAATACAATCAAATAAGAAATGAAAAATGCGCCCATCAATTCATAGGCAAATGCAAGCGAGAAATAAATCAAAATGCCAATTCCAAGCAATTTCAATATTTGGAATAAAAACACGCTTATAGCAGCTTCCTTAAACGCCTTGAATGCGTTTAATACGGAACTCAAATATCCGAGGGGAAGAAGCACAATAGATACAAGCGCAACAATCGGAAGAATGGGCGCCATTCCCCCCCCATATCTTTCAACTATCTTTTCTTCAAGCAGAAAAAGCCCGGCGCTTATCAATACACCCACTACAAACAGCGCCACCACGGCAGAAACTACAGTTGTTTTCACTTTCCCGTATTTTTTTTGCACCAAAAATGTCGGAATAAATTTTATTGCCGCAACAGCAAGCCCCAGTGCCGCAAGAGAGGTAAGGGCAAGCACAAACGCATTTGCCTCAAAAAACAAGTCCGACTGCTCTGCAGAAAAAAAATTCAATACAATTATTGTAAATACCAGCCCAAACACTTTCCCAAATCCTGCAGAGCCCAGTTTGAAAAATGCGCCTTTTGCAACTGTTCCGCTAATATCCTCCCCTTTTTCACCGCCTTTCATGCAATCCACTGTGCCCGTTATGCTTTTTAACCGTTAATCCCGTCTATTTTAACATGGCTTTGTCTCTTGGAACTAATGGAGTAAGGGCGAAATTTGATGAATTAAATCCGTCCACTGCGGCAGATTTTGCATTTGCCTTCTCATTATTTGTAAAAAAACATTCAAAATCCAAAAGAAAAAAAGTGGCATTGGCAAGGGATATGAGAAAAACCTCCCCCTGCCTTTTTGACGCATCTGCTTCAGGCTTGTGCGAAGGGGGGGTTGATGTATTGGATATTGGATTGCTTCCCTCCCCTGTGGCAGAATGGGCGGCGCGGAAATTAAATGCGGACGGATTGATAATAGTTACAGCATCCCACAACCCCCCGGAATACAATGCATTAAAATTTGTGGACAAGGAAGGGGTGGCAATTTCCCGCGAGAGGGGCGCGAAATTCAACAAATTTTTAAACAAGCCCCACAAGCCGGTATTGAAATGGAAAGAAATCGGAAAAATAGAAAAAATTCCAAATATTTTGCAGGAGTATGAAAATAGTGTTATTTCCAATATTGACAAAAAACTGCTTTTACGCAAGCCGAAACTGAAAATTATAGCAGACCCGGGCAACGGCACCACCACCCTTATCGCCCCAAAGCTTTTGCGCTCCCTTGGAGCTGATGTAATATTAATAAATGAAAAATTAGACGGCAGTTTTCCGGGCCGCCCCTCCGAACCAAACGAACAAAATTTGCAGGATTTAATTGAAAAAGTAAAAGAAGAAAAGGCTGATTTTGGGGTGGGATGGGACGGAGACGGGGACAGGGTAACATTTGTTGATGAAAAAGGAAATTGGATAAACGGGGACAAAGCTGTTGCAATTTCAGCCCAATATGCTTTAATGCATGAAAAAAATGCAAAGCAAAAATGCGTTGTAACCACTTCTGCAACAAGCAAATGCGTGGAAGATGTTGCACTCTCCTACGGCGCAAAAATAATTTACACTGATGTTGGCGCCCCCTATTTAGCAGAAAAAATGCACAAATTAAGAAAAGAAGCTGTTTGCGGAGGGGAAGAAGTGGGGGGAGTGATATGGCCCTCTTTTTCATTGGCAAAAGACGGAATATTTGCAGCATGCAAATTAATGGAAATGGCATGCCAAAAGCCGCTCAGCAAATGGGCTGATTCCCTTCCCCAGTATTTTAATTCCAAAACAAAAGTAAAAACTGAAGGAAAGAAAAAATTGCAAGCAATCCAGAAATTGAAAAAGCAAATTAAGGGGAAAAAAGAAGGGAAATTAATGCATTTGACAAACGGCTTCCGCCTTAATTTGAAAGATTGCTGGGTGCTGGTGCGCGCATCAGGCACAGAAGAATATATACGGATATTTGCAGAAAGCAGGTGCAGGGAAGAGGCAAACGCATTAATGAATAAATATAAGCGTTTAGTGCAAAAATGTTTAAGGTAAATAAGATGGATGGATGGTTTTTATGAAAGCGGTAATTATTTGCGGCGGGCTCGGAACGCGCCTTCGCCCCTACACATATACAATTCCAAAGCCGATGCTTACTTTGGGCAAAAAGCCTATTTTGGAATATGTAATAAGAAATTTGAAAAACCAGGATGTAAATGAAATTTACCTCACTGTGGGCTATTTGAAAGACCAGTTTATGGATTATTTCGGGGACGGCTCAAAATGGGGCGTAAATATTTATTATAAAGAGGAAAGCGAGGAGCTGAATACCGCGGGTTCGATGCTGGATTTGGAAGATGAAGTATATGACACATTTTTAGTGCAGATGGGAGACCATATATCCAACATTGATGTAAACAAAATGTTTGAATTCCACAAAAAGCAGGGCGGAATAGCAACAATAGGGTTTAAGAGAAGGGGGATTCCGCTCAATTACGGGGTTGCCGAAGTTGATGATGAAATGCATATTTCCTCATTCAAGGAAAAGCCCATTTTGCAGAATTTGATAAACGCGGGAATTTACATCTTCGAGCCTGAAATATTCAAGCACATTAAGCCAAAAGACGATTTTGCAAGAAATGTTTTCCCCCGCCTCATGAAGCAGGGAAAGAAAATAAATGCATACTTGTTTGATGAATATTGGATTGACATCGGCCATATAAAAGATTATGAAAAATTGGATGAGCTAATTTCTTTAGTTGAATTGGCAACGTCATTTGATTAAAATTTCAGCAGTCAGCATACTTCCGGATTGCAAATCGAATTTTCACTCAGCACATGCCCTGTTGTTGCTTGTAGAATTACCGGCAATGCCAGCATAATCGCCGCCATTGCTATGCTTATGACAAATATTGCCCACCCATACGGCACTATTTTCTCCCCGGCATCCCCTCCAATAACATATTTTGAAATAAGAAGGATTAGGGAGGAGAGAACAAACGCACCTATTGATGCAGGATAGATAAGCCATTCAAGGCGGCTGCAAAGGCAGTTTAATTCCAGCGCAAACCCCACGTCTATTTCAGAAGCGGCAGCAGAAAAGCCTGCCAAAAGAAAAGAAAGCAACAGAATGGCACCAACAAACCCCAGCTTATTTCCCATCAATCGCCCTCTTTCTAAAATTTCCCGTACATATACAATACGATTATTGCAATTATTATCTGAATTCCAATCAGCACAACAACCAAATTCCTTTCGCTCAACCCTCCAAACATTTTCAAAATCAAATCCGTAAGCCCCCTTATTTCTCCTTTTTTAGGGTACAACTTTCCGTCTTTCAACTCTGCAAAAGTTTTCGGAAATCCATTCAGCAATTTAATAAGAAAATCCAGCACAAACAAAACCATCAATATCGCTCCTGCAGATTTCAAATTTGAAAATATTACCGCCGCAGCCAGCGCCGCGCCTATTGAAACAGCCCCCACATCCCCTATAAACAATTTTGCAGGATACCAATTAAACGGAATAAATCCTATCAATGCACCGAGCATTGCAATGCAAAGCACAGCCATTTCTATCTGCCCGTTTAAAAATGCAAGAATGCTTAATGCAGCAAAAATAACAATCCCCAAACCCGCTTCCAGCCCGTTAAATCCGGCAAGCATGTTTGTCAAATTCGAGCATACCGCAACAGCAACCGGAATTAACAGAAGCGGATAAAACAACCCGAAATCTATTAATCCAAAAAACGGAATTGAAATAGAATTATTTCCAGCTGCAATTGCAATTGCTATTAATGGCACAGATGCTGCCAGGGGCAGTGCTGCCTTCACTTTCTGGCTTATGTTAAACAAATCATCATAAATTCCTATAATTGCCACAATGGCAACAGTAAGCAATGCAGCCAAAATTCCTGACAATTCAAATACAAAGCCAAAAAATGTATACATTATTATTCCGACAAGCGCCGCCCCGATAAAGCCCACAACAATTGAAATGCCCCCCATTTCAGACACCTGGGGCTTTCCCTTCTTGTGCATATCTTCCCCGACAATTTTCGCAATTTTCAATTTCGGGATTATTTTAAATGCAAAAAAAGCAGTGCTGAACAATGCTGAAAAAAACACTATAAGAAAAAAATATATTTGGTCCATTTCTTCACACCATCAATTAAATTTCTTTATTCCCTCGCATTTTTATCGCTTTCTTATTTCTTTTAATGCTTCCTTCGCGCTTTTCCCGCTAATCTCGCCATTTTTATTCATATTTTCAACAACTTTGCCAATTTCCTTTCCTTTTGCGCCCGCACCCATTGCAACATTTCTTGCATGCAATTTCATATGCCCTTTCTGAATTCCCTCATCTGCCAGCGCCCTTATTGCGGCAAAATTCTGCGCCAATCCCACGGCAGCCATTACCTGTGCCAACTCTTCCGCTTTCTCCACTCCAAGAATTTTCAAGCTTAATTTTGCAGTGGGATTTATTCCAATAGACCCGCCTACCGTTCCAACAGCCATCGGCAATAATATTTTACCTTCCAAATTTCCTTCAGGAGTTTTCCTGAATAAAGTAAGCGCCCCGTTTTTCATTGCAGAATAGGTGTGCGCGCCAGCTTCCACAGCCCTCCAATCCTGGCCGCATGCAATTGCCACAGCATCAATTCCGTTCATAGTGCCTTTGTTATGGGTAGCCCTTCTGTAAATATCTGCCATTGCCATGGTCCATGCATCCAAAATAGATTCAACAACCCTTTCCCCCCCAATTTCCTCTTTTTTCCAAATCGCCCTCGCACTAGCCATCCTCATAGTGCTCAAATTTGTCAAAATTTTAATTCTCACTTCTCCCCCGGCTATTTTCACCAATTCAGGGGCAATTTTTTCCAATACAGTATTTACAGCATTTGCGCCCATCGCATCTGCAACATTTACGGCAAATTCAACAATAAGCATTTTCCCCCTGTCAGTATTAATCTCCCTTGCACAAACATCTTTCACCCCTCCTCCGTAAGGGTGCAAATGCCCCGCATATCCATCTGCTTTCTTAACAATTTCCTCTTTTCTTTTTTCAATTTCCCCAACAGCTTTTCCAACATCTTTCACTCCTACAATTTGCACCTGCCCAATCATCACCGAGCCGGTATATGAAGTAGTAAATCCTCCCCCAGCTCTTGCCAATTTAGCGCTATAACTTGCTGCCGCAACAACAGAAGGCTCTTCAATAGCCATCGGCACAACAATTTCTTTTCCATTAATTACAAAATTAGGCGCAATTGAAAGAGGCAGCCCCACCGTGCCAATAACATTCTCGCTTATTTTATCCGCCGCCTCCAATGAAAGC
>JBDRNY010000017.1:0-4723 GCA_043810635.1 Microcaldota archaeon
TCATCCAAGACATTTGTTTTGAATTCTTCTATTTTCTCTTCGATTTTATACAACTCAACTTCAGCTTTTTCCAGTTCAGCCATATCAAGGTCGGTTGGCTTGGTTGTATTATCAAAAGTTTTTTTTACCATGTTTATAATGCCAATTTCATCTAGTTCATCGCCTATTCCAAAAAGTCCTTTTTGTATGCCTCCCAAGCCAACTTTAAACAGGCCGCTAAGCTTATCTATTTTTTCTATCATTTCATCCTTGTCAATCCCGGAAAGTTCCGCATTTGTAACATAAAATTTTAGATTATCCTCAATTCTAAAGTATCTCATTTGCAATCCGATGCATTCCAGGCCCTGCCTGCTAACCTCTTCTATCATACCGTTAATGCTCTTATCGAGTGCAATGTTCTTTTCTAATAGGTACAACATTCGTATTTTGTAATAGATCCTTTCATCGATTTTCGTGATTTGATTTTTAAAATAGCTTAGCGGAGTAGAAAATCGCTTTACCCCTTCGCTAACCTTTTTTGTAATTTTTTTAAATATCATGATAAGATTATGTGTTAATTAGTATAAAAATGTATGTATGCTATAATTTCAATGTCCTATTTTACTTCCATTTCAATTCCGCCAAATATTTTTGCAAGCCAGTTGTATATTGCAGCGGCAAGCGCCCAGAAAACCAGCCCAAGCGCAAAATAAATCAAAGTAACTCCCACAACCACCTTGATGGCGGTTTCTGCGTCTGCAGAGCTCATGGGTATAACAATAATTGCAACTATAATGCCCAATAGCATGCCCAAAAGACCGTAAAAAGGGGCCAGTATTTTTACAACAGAAATTATTCCAAACTCTTTTATAACAAGCTTTTTTTTCTTTGGCTCAACATCTCCCCTTAATGTTTTTTTTCTTGCTCCAGAGCCTTTTTTCTTTGCCATATTTCCCTCTCCTCAATATTCCACCCATATAAAAGTATATAAAGCTTTCCCCATATGTTTTGTGCATGGAAAATTGGCTGAAGATGTGTTTATAAACTTTCAAGTGCATATAGTTTCAGTATGTATTTACCGACGTGAAATTATAGTGTTGTTTAGTATAATTAATGCTTTGTGGGAGTGTTGAAATCCATGGAAAAAAGCAATGGGAAAGATTTAAAAAGGGCAGAAACCGACGGAGGGGGGCAGAATTCCAGCTACGGAGCCAAGGATATTCAGGTATTGGAAGGGTTGGAAGCTGTAAGAAAGCGGCCTGCAATGTATATTGGAGACAAGGGAGCCAGGGGGCTCCACCACCTTGCATATGAGGTTGTGGACAATTCTATTGACGAAGCATTGGCGGGGCATTGCAAGGAAATAAAAGTGCAAATAAAGGGGGATGGAAGCGTTTGCGTGGAAGATGACGGCAGGGGCATACCCTCAGAATTGCATGAGCAGACAGGAAAATCTGCATTAGAAGTTGTTATGACAGTGCTTCATGCAGGGGGCAAATTTGACAACAAAACCTACAAAGTGTCCGGAGGATTGCACGGGGTGGGCGTATCTGTTGTAAATGCATTGTCTGAATGGCTGGAAGCAAGGGTAAAAAGGGACGGGAAGGAATATTTTCAGAAATATATTCGCGGAAGGCCGGTTGCCCCTGCAAAAGAAATCGGAAAATCCGAATTAACAGGCACTTCAATATGCTTTAAGCCTGATTCTGAAATATTTGAAACAATTGAATTCAAGTATGACACTCTTGCAAACAGGCTGCGCGAGCTTGCTTATTTGAATAAAGGGGTAAGGATAGTTTTAAGCGATGAAAAAACCAAAAAAACAGACATATTTCATTTCAGCGGGGGAATAATTGAATTTGTTTCCCATGTAAATAAAAACAAAACAGCCCTCCACCCTGTAATTTATTTTGAAAAGCAAAGCGGTGCGGTTTCATGCGAAGTGGCAATACAATATTCAGATTCTTATGTAGATAATATATTTACTTATGTAAATTCAATACATACAATTGAGGGAGGCACCCACCTTGCCGGCTTCCGCTCTGCGCTTACAAAAACAGTGAATGATTATGCAAGAAAAAACAAATTGCTAAAGGAAGGCTCGATTTCAGGGGATGATATACAGGAAGGCATTTCAGCAGTTATTTCTTTGCGCATACCCAACCCCCAGTTTGAAGGCCAGACAAAAACAAAATTAGGAAATACTGAAATGAAAGGAATTGTGGAATCAATAGTAAGGGATATGCTTTCCGCCTATCTTGAGGAGCATCCCGCGGATGCGCGCGCAATATTAATGAAAGGAATTAATGCAATGCGGGCAAGGGAGGCAGCGCAAAAAGCAAAAGATTTGATAAGGAGGAAAGGGATATTGGAATCCACTGTATTGCCCGGCAAATTGGCAGATTGTGCAGATGAAAACCCTGAAAATTGCGAATTGTTTATTACGGAAGGAGATTCTGCAGGTGGCTGCTTTTCCGGAGATACCAAAGTCGCACTTGTTGATGGAAGAATTGTTTCATTTAAGCAGCTTGTCAAAGAAGACAAAAAAGGAAAGAAAAATTATTGTTATACAATAAAAGAGGACGGCAGTATTGGAATAGTGCTCATAAGGCATCCAAGGCTTACTAAGAAAAAAATAGAAGTTGTGAAGGTAGTGCTGGATAATAATGAAGAAATAATTTGTACCAAAGACCATGAATTTATGCTAAGGGACGGCACTTATGCCGAAGCGCAAAATATCCAGAAAGGAACAAGCCTTATGCCTTTAAGCAGAAAATTATCCAAAAGAGAGGGACGTATAACTATTAGTGGCTATGAGATGGTTTATGACCCAAAGCAGCACAAATGGATTTTTACCCATATGTTGTCAGATAAATACAATCTTGAAAACGGAAAATACAGCGTTTCTTCAGGAGCCCATAAGCATTATATCGACTTTAACAAGCTCAATAATAACCCTGAAAACATTGCGCGTATGTCGAAGGAGGAGCATCTCAGGCTGCATGCTGAAATTCTTGAAAAAACTCTTTTCCGTGATGATGTAAAGAAAAAATCAATAGAAGCACGCAGGAGACCTGAATATAGAAAGAAAATAAGTAAGCTTATGTCCACACCTAAAATGAAGAAGATGCTTTCTAAGAGGGCTAAGAAGCAGTGGAAGGATGAGGAATACAAGAAATATATGATTAAGAAATATTTGGAATTCTACGAATCAAATGAAGATTATAGAAAAGCTTCTTTGGAAAGGCTGGATAGGCTACAGCGGGAATACTGGGCAGACGAAAAGCACAGAAAAGCACAGTCTGAAAGAATCCGCAAATATTTTGAAAAACATCCTTCTAGGAAAAAAGAGCTTAGTGAAATCTCCAAAAGGCAGTGGTCTGACCTCAAGTTGCTCAAATGGAGGAGTAGCAAAACAAAGGAGCAGTGGACTGGGGAATTCAGAAAAAAAATAAAAGTAGCGTCTAATAAGAGACATTTTGATTGCACTATCAGCTTCATGAAGAAGATAATTGAAAAATATGGAAATTTGGATAAATATGATGAAGAAAGGATTAAATTAAGGAACAAGAAGCTTCTGAAATTGCGGACGTTTACAGATAAATTTTTTGTTGGGGATAAAATTGCAATGCTTGATGCAGTTCGAAGCTACAATCACAAAGTAGTCAAAGTTATCTCAATAGATAAAAGGATGGACGTTTATGACTTGGAAGTTGAAGAAACACATAATTTTGCATTGGCAAGCGGTATTTTTGTACACAATTCAGCAAAGCAGGGCAGAGACAGGAAAATACAAGCGATACTTCCTTTGCGCGGAAAAATATTAAATGTTGAAAAAGCGTCAATAAGCAAAATATTGCAAAATGCTGAAATAAGAAATTTGATAATGGCAATAGGCACAAATTTTGGGGCGGAATTTGATGTTTCCAAATTAAGGTACCACAAAATTGTAATAATGACTGATGCAGATGTTGACGGGGCGCACATACGCACCCTTCTTCTCACCTTTTTCTACCGCTATTTGAAGCCTTTGGTGGAATTAGGGCATATTTACATAGCCCAGCCCCCGCTTTACAGATTAAAAGCAGGAAACAAGCAAATATATGTATATGATGATGCCCAACTTGGGGAAGTATTGAAAGAATGGGGAAATCCGAAAAATTACCAATTGCAAAGATATAAAGGGCTTGGGGAAATGAACCCAAGCCAGCTTTGGGAAACTACAATGAATCCAAAAGTGCGCACTTTGCTTAAAATAACAATTGAAGATGCAATGCATGCAGATGAATTGTTTACAATTTTGATGGGAGAAGTTGTGGAGCCGAGAAAAGAATTTATACAGGCCCATGCAAAAGAAGCGCAAAATATTGATATTTAGGTGTTATTTTTATGCCAGAAGAAAATCAAAATGAGGAAAATATTTCTTTGCAAAATGTTTCTTTGCGCGCGATTGAATCCGAGCTTTCAGCCTCCTATCTGGATTATGCAATGTCAGTAATAGTGGGGAGGGCTTTGCCTGATGTGCGCGATGGGTTAAAGCCCGTGCATCGGAGAATTTTATTTTCAATGCACGAATTATCTAACACCCGTGACAAGCCCCACAAAAAGTCTGCAAGAATTGTTGGGGAAGTGCTTGGAAAATACCACCCCCACGGAGATACGGCAATTTATGATTCTCTTGTCCGCATGGCTCAGGATTTTTCCTTGCGCTACACTCTTGTTAATGGGCAGGGAAATTTCGGTT
>JBDRNY010000018.1:0-10376 GCA_043810635.1 Microcaldota archaeon
CTTCTTTTTTGCTTTTCTTTTTTTGGCATTCTCATACCCCAACATATATTTCAATTCTGTATTTATATCTGTTTCCTTGCATGCAGCTTCAGCCATTTCTTTATTTCATGCCGGTTAAGCTTGTTTTTCGCAACATTTAGCAGGAAATTTATTATTTCATCATCCGGCGCCTCGAGCATATAATGATTCATATCAAGAAATGTTTTGCATGATTCGAATCCTGTCCTTTTGTTTCCGTCAACAAAAGGATGACCTTTGACTATGAGCTCAAGAATAATCGCTGTTTTCCAAAATAAAACATCTTCCCTTCCGGAGTATTTCTCGGCTCTGGATAAGGCAAACTGTAGGTTGGCCTCATCCAAAATTCCTTTAGCATTTCCAAATTCATCAATAATCTTGTCATGGATATCAGCCACCTGCCCGAGGGATAAATGCTTAATTTTGCCTGCCATGACAAAACAATCAAACAGTTATTTAAAAACAAGCGGAAGCCAACATTCCAGTGGACGGAAGGATAAAATAATCAGTAGCTTACTCTTAATTTTTTAAGCACTTTTGAAATTTGTTCAAGCGAAAATAATTTTATTTTTCCGCTTTCAACATGCATTTTCAGTATTAGAAATGAGGAGGAGCGGAGCTTTTGCTCAAATTCCTCTTTTTCTGCATTGCTTGCAAAAAGTATCCAGGTGCGCCCCCTGCTTACTGTGGATAATGCCTGCTCCACTATTGAATCATCCCCTAAATAGATGTGGAGGAAATATTCGCTTCTTCCTATTATTATTTTTATGTCGCACCCCTTTACTGCGCGCAATTTTGAAAAGCGGATTGCATTGTTTACAAACAAATCCCGCAAATAGCGGTAAGAGGCGAGAAGCTTTATCGGAAATCCGGAAGAAGCTATCCAGGAGGCGGGAACATAAAAGCCCAATTCAGATGCAACAAGCTTTTTTTCTTCAAGCTTTTCAAGCATTCTCTGCAAATTATAATCTCCTATGATTACAGGCCTGCCGTCAACTATTATTTTCCTGAAGCCCGCCTTTAATTCATCCGGGGAAAGGGGCATTTGCACCCACCGGTAATCCCGGTTCATTTGCTCAAATATTGAAAGCACGCGGGAGGTGGGGAGGGAAATTTTCTTTACAGTGTGGGGCGGAAAGTCGGGAATGTCGAGCGAGAAAGGCTGCTTTTGCGGGCGGCGCAAATAAATCCCTGCGCCAAAAGTAAGCAACGCAATTATGAAAAGTATGACTACTTCGGGGCGCTCCCAGATATTTAACGGAATGTTGTAAGGCATCGGCCTTTCCTGGGAATATCCCCCCCCGAAATCAAATATAAATGCATAATCCCCGCGCTTGAATTCAATGCCCGGGCGGTAGTTTATGAAATCAGTATTTTTATATTCAGAAGTTTTTGCATTTGAATTTCCTTTTACGCTTACCATTGCATAAGGCACCTTTATTCTTTTTCCTCCGGAATAAAAGGAGAAATTAAATGAAGAATCCCTGTATGAAACTTCCTCGGCCCTTATTTCAAGGCCTGCCATTTCAACGCGCGTGGCAGCATAAACTTTTCCAAACCTGTCAACCACCCGCAGTAAATACTGGTCCGGCGCCTGGTTGAATTGCACGGGTGCGGAGCGGGTTATTTTTGTGCTGGTAAGCCCCTGCTCAACAGGCATTTGTTCTATAGTGCTTCCGTTTTGGTAAAGCTCGAAATATAATTTTATTCTCTCATCTTCCGGCTCTTTTAATTCTGCTATTACTGTTTTCCTGCCTCCCCCCAAATATTCGGGAGTAAGCACCGAGTCGTCAATATATAATTCTCCGCGCGCAGAGCGGCGCATGGGCCAGTCAACAAATCTTTCCTGCACAATTCCGGAAGTGTCGTTTAAAGAATATATAATCCTTAAATTGGCTGACTGCTGGGAGATTGGCTCAAAATAAAATGTCAATCTTTCGTAGCTGGAAGGAGAGGAGTTGCTGGAATAATATGTTGAAGTTATTGGTATGCGGAAAGGCTCGTCTGTTACAAGGCGGGCAATATCTTCCCCTGCATTCACCCCGTTTCCGGTCCAGCCGCCGTCCAAAGATTGGGGAAGGAAAAGCAAATACCCGTTTCCGTATGAAAGCTGGCTTATCGAGCCCCAAAGCATTGTGGGGCGCATATGCTTGGATGAAACAGAATAGAGGGGGGTGCCAAGCAAAAATCCTTCTTCAGAAGATATTTTTGCATTTCTTTCAAATTTTATGCCCATTTTTTCAAGCAATTCAGTGTCAGCACTAAGAAATTGGCCGTTTTGAGACATTACCTGCTTGTCAAAAGCCTGGCCGATAAATATTACCACAACCCCGCGCTTTGCAAGGTCAATAATTGAAGGGAAGGAATCATCTTTGCTTCCCATAAGCTTTGAAGGGAAATAGCCGGTTGGTATTATGAGGGTGGAGCCCCCGGGCAAATCATTTAAATCCTCGAGATGGATGTCATTTACAATCCACCCTTTGCTTGCAAGCCTTTTGTCAAATGTTTTTCTGAATTCGGGGTAGGTGTCTGCGCCGTCGCGCCTGTGCTGGAGTATAAATACCTGCCTTGAAGGGGGGGAAGAATATAATTTTGAAGCAATGCTTAAATTTGACAATCCTTCCTGCGCATAATCCAGCACAATATAACCCTGCATTAAGGATTCGCCCTGCCTGCCAAATGTAACCAATCCCGCATCATAAACCTGCATTTCAAAAGTGCCGTTAAATCCGGGGGGTGTTGGAGGAGCCTGAAGTCCGGCCACTCCGGGGCCTAATGCAAGCACAAACCAAATTATAAGCATTATTAAGAGAGCCAAAGCTACTGCCGCAACTTTAATTGCTATTGAAAATGTGGCGTCAAAGCGCAAAGAGGATAAATCTTTTTCTTTTTTCTTTTTTTCCTTTCTTTTTTGGGAAGCAATGTAATTTTTTATGGTTTCAATTAGGCTTGCAATAGGGTTGTCTGATTTGCTTTTTTTTACATTGTAATGGGAAACAGGGGAGTAGCGCTTTCGCTGGATGAAAGAGTAGGTGTTTTTGGATATTTTCAAATCCGAAAGCTTGTCCGGCTTTATGCCCATCCGCTCACTTCCGGCTCTCAATATAGCCTTCGCTTACAAGGCTGTTGAGAACCTGTTCCACGCGGGCTTCGGAAACATTGTGCATCCTTGCAAAATCCGAGAGGTTTATTTCGCCGTTGTGCTCGGATATCCAATCCTGTATTTTTATAGCCAATACAGAATCTGAATATTTTTCAAGGCTTGCAATGCGAAGCTCTAATTCCTGGTTTTTGTTTTTAAGGGAGTAATTGTCATTTGCAAGCTCGCGGTTTGAATTTTCAATTGTTTTTATTTTTTTCAAAAGCCGCTCATGCCCGCCCTTGAGGCTGTCATATGTTGAGAAAAGGGATTGATAGTCTGATGAAACATATTCATTCATGTCTGCAACCGCCCCTTCAAGCATCTGGTAAAGGTATTTCATGTCAACTTTGTATTCATCAGAGCAAAGGGTGAGCACATTGAGGGCATATTTTAAAACATCAAGCTTTCGCACCTTAAGGGATTTGCCTGGCGCGTGGGTGTAAAGCACGTCGATTGCATTCGGGCGGAGGTAGAGTATTGAGAAAAGGTAGGGGTTTTTGGATATGTCGCGGGCTTCCACATTTAATGCAAGCACCACCTGCGGGTCTGATGCATCCTGGGAAATTCGCAAAAATGTCAATTCCCCCAAAGCTTTTACCACTTCTTCAACGCCTCCTGTGCGCATTGCCGGCACGCGGAACCCTTTTACCGCTGGAGTGGGGGAAGCTTTTCTCTTTCCTGTTGGGGGCGGGTTGCCTATTGGCATAATTTACCTCTTTTTTCTTTTATGGGATTTCTTTTTCCCGTGCTTTTTTGCATGTTTTTTTGCATGTTTTTTCCTTGCATGCAAAATTGTTTCTTTTTTCGCGGGTGCGGGTTCGGATTCTGGCTTTGGAATTTGGGCGGGAGAAGGTGCGGGGGTTTTTGAAGGTTGGGATGGGGGGGAAGGCATTGAAGGCTTTGGAGCTGTTGGTTGCGATGAAGTTGAAAGGGAGGGGATGTAATTCAGGAGCGCGAGCGCGACAAGGAATATTGCAAGCAATAATACCATGAATATTGAAACAAATTCAATCGGCCTTCCGCTCATTATCGGGAGGAAGACAGATATTAAGAGCAGAAGCAGGCCGCCCAATGCATGCAAAATAATTTTTCTTTCAAAAGATTTTCTCCTTTTTGTGTATTCTTCCATGCATTCCGCGCACACCAAAAGCTTGTTGTTTGTTGCAATTTTGAATTTTCTTTTTATTTTCCTTATAAACCGGACTACTTTTGTGTCTGCAACATGAATTCCGAATTTTTCTTTTGAGCAAATTATGCATACATCAGCCATATCAAAACCAACTCCCCGTCTTCCCCCATTCGCATTTTTTCTTCCCGCATCCCCCGCATGCCGGCACCAACTTTTAATTCATCCTTCTTCCCGCATCCCCCGCATGCCACACCATATTATATTTCGTCTTCAAGCATCACCTGGGTCATGTCCCTTCCTTCCACCCCGAGCCTCTTAAAGTCTGCTTTTGAGAAAATATTTATTATTGTAGAATCATCTACCCCGACATCCTTCAAAAAGCTTGTTATATTGCTTCTCGCAACCCCGTACCTTTCAAGCATTATTACAAATGATATTACGTCAAGGTGCCGGTTTTGCTTTTGAAATGTTGAGGAAATTTCCTCAAGATGCACTTCGGACAATCCGAAGGAGCGCAAATGCTTTCTTAATCCCTCTTTTTCAAATGACACTGATTTTGCCATACCAAACTCACCCATTGCAGGATCTGCCAAATCTAACAAATCCAGGAAAAATTCCTGTATCGGCTCCTCGCCGACAATTTTTTCAAGCAAAAATGTTTCTGAAAACTGGGAAGATGTTTGAAATGCCATGTTTACCGCCGCCTGCCCGACTCCCAATTTTCTTATTTCCTTTCTCATATAATCCGAGAAACTTAATGTGTTTTGCAAATAGTCCAAAAATCTTTCAAATTTTATTCTCAGCATAAATGTTGTGCCCACGTTTGAAAATATTGCCTCGGATATGTCTGTGGGGTTTTGGGAGGCGACAATAAGCCCGAAATTGTATTTTCGCCCCTCCCTTACAACCATCACTGCGTCTGAATTGTCGTCTTTTGCAATTTTCCACGCCTCATCCAAAACAACTATTAATTTCAATCCCTTTTCCGGAGCCCAGCCTTCCTTCCTCATTTTTTCTTTTATAAATTGAAGCATGGAAAGGCCTGCCAATGCGCGAAACACTTCATCAGGCAATCCTGACAAATCAAGGCATACCAATCCCGCTGTTGTAAGCTCGCTTAAATCTATTGTTGAGGGGCGGGCAAAATAATCCTCCCCCTCCCTTGTAAAATTCTTTATCCTGTAAATTGCATTTTCCAATTCTGCGGGAAATTCATATGTGCCCGCCTCCAATTGCTCTTCCAATATTCTTTGCACATCGCGCAAAGTGGGGGGCTTGATGGGGCGGCCCAAAGAATCTTTTTGCACGCTTGCATTCATCCTGAATTTTGAATCCCTGTAAGATTTTTCAATCGCCTGCTCTGTAAGCCGCTTTTGCTCGGGATATCTTTCAACATCTGTTAAAATCGCAAGGGTGCGCATTATCTGCTTTACCCTGTCATTCGGCTTTATTCCGCCCAAATCAAGCAAATTTATCGCGCTTCCTTTTCCTAATGCAATAACTTTTCCGCCTGTCTGCTTTACCCAATCCTTATACTCCCCCGCCCAGTCTATTATGAATGCATTGGTGCCCCATACATAAGAGGCGCGGGTAAGAAATGTTTTTACAAAATAAGATTTTCCGCTTCCAGTAATTCCGACAACAGCTATGTGGGGGTTGGTAAGGTGTTTGTAAGTCCAGTAAAAAGGAACGTTGAATATTTTTGTATAGCCGACAAAAACCGCATCTGTGGGGTCGTCGCTAAGCAGAAAATTTTCAGGGGGCTCGGGCGGGCGCACAAAAAAATTCCGCCTGCCCAGCTGCTTGTTGTTTGTGTTCCAAAGGTCCAGGTGGCCCATAATAACAACTCTTTCCGCACCCCTTAAAGCACCGCGCTTTCCATATGCTGCGGTGTCGGGGGGATAATGTGCTCCCAGTCAAAGCATTTCAGCATTTCATCGCCCTGCAAAGGCACCACCCGCACATTGAGTGCGTTTGAAATTGTTGCGCGCAATTCATTTGCCTGCGCTTTTGCGGCAGCTGTTGCAGCCTCTTTTGAAAGCCCGGTGGCTGTTGTCATTACATAAGTGATTGCTCCCATCGGCTTAAATCCTGATACAAGGCGGTTTATTTGGGATTCATACATTCCGACTTCTTTTTCATACCGGTCTAATTTTAATACATCTGGGTCGGGCTTTTCCCTTTCCCTTGCAAGCCGCAGCTGCGATTCGGCATGCCTTGTTTCAATTTTCATCCTGTGGCGGGACATATCCAAAACATAAACCATCATTGCAAATTTTACAGGAAAGCGCACTGAAGAAATGGCGCGCTCAAAATATTCTGAATAAACCATGTTTTCGTCGGGGGATTTTTCTGTTGTGGATTCGTAAATTTTCACCCCTAAATAAGCAGATGCATAATATACCCCTCCGGAATGCTTTAAAATTACGTCTTGTGCGGGGGGAATTTCATATTCTCCTGCCATTATTTGCACAATTTTCCCTTTCTGGGTGAGGAAAGGCACAATTAGATAGCCGTATTTGAATAATGCAACAGATGAAAGCCCGCCGATAACGCACAAAATAGCAGCTATAGGCGCAAGCGCGCCCCCTCCTGAAATAAATGCCCCCAAAGCTCCCAGAAGGCAGAGCCCTAATGCGCCGTATGAAATATATTTTATGTTAACCTCCATTCTATTCACACCCAACTTATAGAAAAATAATGCAGAAGTGCTTTTAAAAATGAGCGTATTGGGGGGAGGGTTTTGGAATGCCTATTTCTTCGGAAGTTATTTCCTATTTAGCTTTTTTAGGGTTTCGTGGGTTTCTTTTACAAACTTTTTGTTCATCTGCTTTTCATCAACAGGGTGCCAGTCGTGCCTGTCCATCCATTCCAAATCAGGCTTGTCAAAAGGCTCTTTTCTTATATATTTTTTAAATAATTCAAGCTTTCGCTCGGATTTTTCGTTATTTTCCAATAATTTCTTGAAAACATCCAAATGCTTTACAGCGATATTGTTTAAGCCGGAATTTATGGTGGAGGATAGATTAGTGATTCTATAAGAAAGCTGTTTAACTTCTTCCTTGAGAGCGTCGCTGGATTTCTTAGATTCCCAAACTGCTATAAGAGCAGCCACAACAGTTGCGAGAACCAGAATAAAAGTAAAACGCGACAAATTCTTAGTTTCTTCTGCCAAAGTTTTTGTTTCGTTAGCCAAATTTTCATTTGCAATAGCCGAGCGAAGACTAGCATTGATTGAGGTATTAAGATAAGCCAGTTCAAGCTCCTTAAGTTTTTTCAGTTCCCTTGCTTCTTTTCTGAAGACATCCTCACCTCCGAGAGTCATAGTAAATAAAATATAATTGTCACTAGGGGATAGATTAGTTTTACATATAATACCATTTTCCAAAGCAAAAGACTCAAACGTCAAGCCAGAACTATTTTTACATGCTCCTCCTTCCACCATAAGACGAACACCAGAGTCACCTTCGCTGACCAAGAATACAGGGTATTCGTTTGTTATCTCTGATAAACCAAAGGGTATTGTAGGAGAAACGATATAGTCCGAGTCAGGATTATTTTCAACAACACTATATGGAGATAAAATGCGAGACTCAATTTTGAATGCTATTTGCTTCCGAGGTTTGAAGTATACTTTGAGAGTGTTTGAAGAGCGATTGAAAACAAATTGCCCGTCGGAGTAGTTCTCAAGAACATATGTACGTCTAAATTTTTGTCCAGTAAGAGTATCAGTAACGTTTATTTCGCCCCAAATTGTTGAGTCCGGAGGCAATGCAAAAGTCTGATTCATAACGCCCTTCTCATCAACAATTAAATCTCCGAAATCATGAACCATACCAACAGTCAGAGAATAAGACAGGCTAGAGTCATTATGGAGAACTAGATGAATGAAAACTTCTTCTACCCGAAAAGGAATTTCAAGCAGACGCTCATAGCAAGTGTCCCCAACAGGATAAGGGCATGTAGAGGAACTGCCCAAAGCCGCAAACAAAAGCAGTAAAAACCCTGCTAAAAACCGATATTTCATGTTTTAATTTTAACAATATCAATCTATAAGAGGTTTGCCCTACAAAAGTATTAATGTGGGAGCAGCATGGCATCAACTTTAACTTATCAGCAATTGTTTCAATTATACAGAAATGAAAAAGAAACTAATGCATTGGGAAAATTGCCGGATGAATTTGAAGAATCCCTTTCTTTTCTTGTTTCCTCCTTGAATAAAAAGGCGGAATATGAGGAAAATGTGAGAAAGGAATTGGAAAATGCGAAAAAAATAGCATCTTCGCTTATGGAATTGAGGAGAAGGAAGCTTGTTTTGAGGGCTATTTCAAATAATGAGGAGGGGAAAATTGACGGGATAAACGGAAGGGAAGAGAAATTTTTTGAAAATATAAGGGAGATATGCGGGAAGGAGGAGAGGTGGGTGGAGAGCACGGTAGGAGAGGGAAGAAGGGAAGGAGATGAGCCTGCCAAAAAAATCAAAATGATGAAAGATGTGCCTGAATACAAGGGCTCGGACGGAAAGGATTATGGCCCCTATTCGCAGGGGGAAACTGTTGAGCTGGCGGAAAAAGAAGCAGAATGGATGGTTGACAGGAAAATGGCTGGCTGGGTTGAAAATCCTAATAAAAAGCCCTCTGCCCCTTCAAACGGGGTTATTTATGTAACCAAAGCGGTTAAGCTTCTCAAAATGTATATGGAATATGATATTCCGGAATATGAAAACACTGAAGGGGAGAAATACGGGCCTTACAAAAAGGGGGATATTGTTGAGCTGCCAGAGCCTGAGGCAAGGTATTTGATTAGGAGGAAGCTGGCAGATATTGTTGTGGAAGAGTGAGTGCTGTTTTTACTGGAATATTTCCTCATTTATAATATCTGCAATACCTCAAGCCCTTGAACGATTTTCATAATTTATTCTCCTTAAAATCATAATTCGTTTTGCCAAAGCCTGAGGATTTGGCTATTATTTTGGCGTATTGCCAGAAAATCAGGTCTTTTATTGTTTTGACGGCGGAGGGTGGCATAGAACCACTTCATTTCAAGCTTTCCTCAATAATTTTCTTTTCTTTTTCTTCCCATTTTCTATTCATATTCTTTGATAATTACCTTTATTATCCCCATAAAGGCAACTGCACTTGTGATCATAACTGCCAAAAGTCGGTCTGCAGAGTTCGTTATTGTAATGAGCACATAAACAGAGGCTAATATCATAAGTACGATTCCAATTAAGAAAAATGACAGAGTGTTTTCTTTTCGTTTAATCCAATATTTTTTTGCAACTAACAGAACTTCAATAATACTCATACAAGAGGAGAGAATCTGCATCAACGGGTTATTATTTTTTTCTATTCTCCTTTTGTTAATGAATAATATTATAAGGAAAATAAGAAAGACAATCCATGCCCCCAAACAGATATCGTTGATTGAGTCAAACACATTTCAGTTATTTTATTAGATAATATAAATCTTAAGGTTGGTCTGTTTCGTTGGTTTTATGAGTTTTCATTTTTTCTACCTAAACTAACAATTTTTTTGGAAAAACTAAAAGATTAAGGTTTAAATTATTGTGAGGGTGATTGGTATCTTGTAATTGATAAAGCCCCCCAATACAGTTCAGTGATCTCATATGTCTCCATAGAGGCTATAGAGCGATCTAGTTCTGGCCTTATGAATCTTAAAAAACCACTTTCGTTTATTTGACTTAATTTGGTTTCCCCTCCAATTAAGCTAATCAAATCACTTTTAGTATACTTTGATTTAGTATTTCTAAACTTTTCAAAAAATGTTTTGAGTTCTGGAAATTCATTACAGAGGTATTGATTATATTTATAATCAGAGAATTGCGTTTGAAATGCTGCTTTCAGAGCCTTGTATGATAATTTTATCCCATCATTTTTACTCCTGCTTAAAGTAAGTTCCTCATCACGTGCTAAGTGAACCAACCATATTATATCTCTTGGAGTAATTATATTGTTTCCATCTTTTACGCCCAACCTTTTGAGAAAATTGATCGCAGCGCCTTCTTTGTAATCTGTGAGGCCTGCGGTTGCGGACAGCATTTTTGGGACCGCTAGGGCTCTATTA
>JBDRNY010000019.1:0-6882 GCA_043810635.1 Microcaldota archaeon
TTGGAGGAGTTGGCTGTTTTGCTTGAGTCGGGAGGGTGGTAAGTTATTATTTTACACAGGCATCTGGATTTCCCTCAAAATCCAGCGCGTCATGATTATGCAGCAGAGCTCTGAATGATGCGGCATCAAAAGGCTCGATAGAGCCCAGCATCTTAAATATTAGGCTGATTGATTTTGCTTTTGCGGCCTTAACTGCTGTTTTGACTTTTGTGCCCTTTAGGATAAGTTTTGGGATTAAATTCGAAACCTCAAGGACTGGCTTTGCAACAGGGTCTCTTAGGGGCGAGGAGATGTACTCGTTTGCATATGGCAGCAGGAACTTGGTTTTATAACCAATAAACGCAAGGCAACCTTTTTCAACTGCTCTCTTCCCAAGATCGTTTAGCGCATCACAGCTTCTTGCATATGAAATGGCACCATTAAGAAGACCACCGCCTGAGGTAACGAGGATTTCTTTATTCTTGTAACCGAGGATACAATTAGCATGCCCATGCCCGTTGAAGAAAACAAAATTGTAAGTTATTTTTGAAAGCCTTGAGTGAAGCTGCTCCGCAGTATTATCCTCATCATCCATCTTGTTAACATCCCAGCCAAGGCCCTGGGCATATGACATTATGCCTTCGCAATAAGCATAAAGATAAGAATTTGTTGGATCATGCCTTGACCTAGTAAGAAGAAGCCGTTTTTCCACTTAACCGCCCCACCAGCTTTGGGCTCCCAAGAAGCATCTTAAGCTCTATTTTTGTGAATTCCTTCCCTACTTCGGTTCCGCGCTGCACATTGTCTATAATCTCATCCCTGCTAAAGCTTCCGAAAGAACCTAAAGAGAAGCCCACGTTGGGCGGTATGGTCATAAGGCGGGCTATAACGAGCTTTTTTACATATTCATCATCCATAATCTCACCCATCCTCAAACATTCCAAGCTTTTGAAGCGTTTTAAGGATTTCGTCTCCCAATTTGCTTTTGGCAAGAACTTCTACATATGTGGAATTCCAGCTATATGATTTGTCGTCTACTACAGCTATGATATCATCTCTAGCTTATCAGGAACTGACGGATATGCCTTTAGGAATTTTGCCCTCAATACCCCGAAATCGTCCGTCATTTACACGCCCAAAGAATGAAATGAACAAAATAATTTAAACTACTACTATATGAAAATGAGTTTATTTAAAGGAGCCGCCAACCTACGAAATAGCCCTAAGCCCCGAATATATCTTAATAAACTTTGTTCGGCAAAAAGAGAATATAAGCATTACACCCTTAAGGTGAAAATTTATGAAATTTCCAAAGCAGATAAGGACATATTGCCCGAAATGCAGAAAGCATACGGTGCATAAAGTGAAGCATGCGTCAAAGGGCTCTCCACGGGCCATGGCAATAGGCACAAGGAAGCACAAAAGAAAGCTTATGGGCAGGGGAGGCAAAAGAGCAGGAAAAGTGCCTGTAAGAAAGCAGGGGAAAAGGCAGGTTGTTATGCTTACATGCAGTGAATGCAAAAAAAAGCAGCCAAGGACTATAGGGACAAGGACTAAGAAGAAACTGGAATTGGAAGCAAAAGCATAAAATGGTGAAAATATGGATGTTGGAAAAAGAAGGCAGAGAAGCAAATTTCTGAAAGTGAAATGCGAATGCGGAAACGAGCAGATTATATTTTCTGATGCAAAAATGGAGATAAGGTGCCTTGTATCAAATGATGTTATTGCCAGGCCTACGGGGGGCAGGGTGAAAATTGTTGAAGGCAAGGCAAAAATTATCCAGGAGTTTGACTGAAAATGCCTAAATTGCCTGAAGTAAATGAGCTTGTTTTGACAAAAGTGAAAAAGATATTGCCGTACGGGGCATTTTGCATATTGGAAGAGTATGGGAATTATGAGGCTTTTTTGCACATTTCAGAAGTTGCGCCAAGATGGATAAAAAATATACACGAATTTTTGCATGAAGGGCAGAGGCTTGTGTGCAAAGTGCACAGGGTGGTGCCTGAAAAAGGGCAGGTTGATATTTCTTTGAAAAGGGTGAGCGAAGCTGATAAAAAAAGAAAGCTGAATATTGCCAGGCAGGAAAAAAGGTCGAAAAAGCTGTTTGAAGTTGCATTAAAGCAGGCAAAAAGCACTACGCAGGAGGGAATGGACGCAAAGCAGAAGCTTGAGGAAGAATTCGGAACCTTGATTGACGCGTTTGAATCTATTTCTGAAGAAGGGGATGAAGCTGTAAAAGAGCTGAAAATTGAAAAAGGGCTTGCAAAAGCGCTTGTTGCAACAGCAAAAAAATCAATAAAAAAATCAAAAGCAACCATAAGGCAGGTTGTGCAAATTGCATCCTACTCCCCGAAAGGGGTTGAAGTCGTGAAAAAAGCGCTGGGAGGGGTGAAAGCTCCGGAAGAGTGCGAATTAAATCTGCATTATTTGGGCGCGCCAAGATATCAGATTACAATTGTTGCAAAAGATTTTAAGCAGGGGCAGAAGGCAATTGACAAAATAAAAAAGAATTTGGAGCAGAAGGCGAAAAAAGAAGAGTTTCTTTTGGAATTTGAAGAAGCCGGAACCTAGATGTTTATGAAATTATTGAAAAAATGCCCTCAATGCGGGAAATATACCCTTAAGCAGGAATGCCATGGGGAGGCAATAAATCCGCATCCGATGAAATTTAATCCAAAAAATAAGTGGGGGAAATATAGGAGGAAGGCAAGGGAGCCGAGCAAAACAACTTCTGTTTAAAAGCATGCACAGGAAATTAGTTGATTGTATGGATAAAACAAGCATAAAAATAAAGAAAAAAGTAAAAATAAATAAGCCAATAATGGTGGAGGGGCTGCCCGGAATAGGATTGGTCGGAAAAATTGCCGCAGACCATTTGATAAGAGAGAAAAAGGCAGCAAAAATCGCAAATATTTATTCCCCAGCATTCCCGCCGCAGGTGCTTATGAAAAAAAACGGAATTTGCAGGATGCTTGGAATGAGAGTTTATCATATTCCTGGCAAAAAAAATGACTTGCTTGTGCTTGTGGGGGATGTGCAGGCAACAACCCCTGAAAGCCATTATGAATTGTGCGGCAGGATAATTAAATATTTCAAAAAGCATGGCGGGAATTTTATAATAACATTAGGTGGGTATGGCACTGGCAAGCATTCTGAAACTCCAAAAGTTTTCGGGGCGGCAAGCCACAAGGAGCTTGTGAAAAAATATTCAAAATCAGGAATTGAATTTGGAAAAACAAGGGGATCTATTGTTGGCGCGGCGGGGTTGCTGCTTGGAATGGGAAAAATAGAGGGAATAAAAGGGATATGCATTATGGGGGAAACGCACGGGGGGTATATTGACCCCAAAAGCGCGCTGGCAGTGCTGGACAAATTGTCTGAAGTGCTGGGCATGGAAATTAATACTTCTAAATTGGAGGAAAAAGTGAAGGAAGGGCAAAAGTTTATCAAAAAAATGGAAGAAAAAGCCGCAAAAGATGCGGGTACTGATGCGCATGCAGGAAGCGTGCGGGATTTGAGCTATATACGATAAAAATTATTTATAACTAAGTAAAACACCTAGCGGACTTCAATATTCAGGTTTTTAGCTCTCACTATAGTTGCATCGCGCGCCGCATTCGGTTTGGGGTTTATCAAATCTTCCAATAGCCTTCTTGCCTGCTCTTCGTTTAATTCTATGATAAGTTCGAATGCTCTGGTCATAGTACAGCCCCCAATTTTATTTTGACAAATATTCCAATATCAATCTTACCCCGAATCCTGTGCCTCCGGTACTTAAACCGTATTTCGGCTTTTTTATGTCAGCAACCCCTGCAATGTCAATATGGGCCCATTTGCATTTTTCATCTACAAAAGGTTTCAGGAAAGAGTAGCCTGCAATTGTTCCTGCATTTCCTTTTTCCCCGATATTTTTTACATCAGCAACTTTGCTCTCTACTTTTTCATCATATTCATCCCATGAAGGAAGCCTCCATAATCTTTCTCCGCATTCTTTCCCCGCATCTGCCAATTGCCTGCAAATTTTATGGTCGTTGCAAAGCAACCCTGCAGCCAAATCCCCCAAAGCGGCAACGCATGAGCCGGTAAGGGTTGCCATGTCAATTACTGAAGAAGGAGAATATTTTTTGCATGCAAATGCAAGCGCATCTGCCAGTACCACCCTTCCTTCCGCATCTGTGTTAAGCACTTCAATTGTTTTTGAATTGCATGCTGTAACAATATCCCCCGGCTTGTATGCATGCCCGCCCGGCATATTTTCAACAAATGCTGCAATTCCCACAATATTCTTTTTTATTTTTAATTTTTTGAGTGCAGACATTGCGCCTATTACAGCGCAGGCGCCGGATTTGTCATATTTCATGTCATCCATATATTCTGTAGGCTTGAGCGAAAGCCCGCCTGAATCAAATGTAACCCCTTTTCCTACAATTGCAATATCCCACCCTTTCTTTCCTTTCCCCCTGTATTCCATTACAACAAGCTGGGGCTCGTTGCATGAGCCTGAAGATACTGCAAGCATTGCATTCATTTTATTTTGCTTAATTTGGTTTTTTCCGAATATTTTGCATTTTACCCCGGATTTTCTTGAAATTTCCTGCGCGATTTTGGAAACATATTTTGGAGTGGCGATGTTTGCGGGCTCGTTTTGTATTTTGCGCGCAATATTTGAAGCTTCTCCGAAAATTTCCCCTCTTTTAATTTCCTGCATGCAAGCGCCCGCATTTTTGCATACAAATTCCACTCTTTCAACTTCGGGCTTTGGCTCTTTTTTCTTTTCTCTCCCTTCCTTGTATTTGTCAAAAGAATAATTTGCCATAATTATTTGGGAGCATATCCTTCCTGCAAGCTTTTGCTCTGAAATTTTTACAGGGTGCTTTCCCTGCAATATCGGGAGGGAAAAAGCTATTGAATTTGAGAAAGAGGATTTGAGGGCGGAAAATGCATTTGCATAATTTGATATGATTGAAATTGCATCTGCTTTTTCTTTTTTCCCCAATCCGATAAGAAGGGCTTTTTTCACTTTTGGAATTAAAGGAATTTTTGCATTTCTTACAAGCGCCATTTCCCCGGCTTTTCCTGAAAATTCATTTGCATTAATAGAATTTTTTGCCCAAGAGGGGAGGGAAACTTTTTTTCCTTTTTCCGCCTGCCAAAAAGGAAATGCAATTGAATCGCATTTGCATGCTTTTAATTTGCTTATTGCAATAAATTTCATATTATCACCCAACCGGATAATTTAGCATACTCGGCATAATTTTTTAACCAAACGGTACAGGAAACTATTTTGTTAATTTTTCATACATTTCAAAATCTTTATTTGCCTTTTCTTGCATACCTAATTTTTTATATGCAATACCTCGGCTGTAGTAGGAACCTGCATAATTTGGGTTTAGTTTTATTGCTTCTGTATAGTCTTGGATTGCTTTATTGTAGTTGCCTAATTCGCAATATACAAAGCCTCGGCTGTAGTAGGCTTTTGCATAATTTGGGTTTAGTTTTATTGCTTTAGTGTCATCTTGGATTGCTTGGTTGTAATTGCCTAATTCGTAATATACACCACCTCGGTTGTTATAGGCATTTGCATAATTTGAGTTTAATTTAATTACTTTAGTGCAATCCTGAATTGTTTTATTGTAGTTGCCTAAACTAGCATGTGCAAAGCTCCGGTTAAAATATAGAAACTCCAAGAAAAGAGGATTATTAATATCATAATCTGCCACCCGATAAAACCGATTACTATATCTTTCTTCCATCTCCTCAAATGATGGATAATAATGCCCACTTGTTGTCTCAAATATTAAATATTTGCCATCAGAAAGCTCTGCATATAGCAAAACATGCTCTGGAAGAACAATTATCTTGCATTTGACTCCATAATCTTCCAGAATTTGTGCGTTAATAAATGCGCTTGTGTCGCAATCAAAAGAATCATAAGCTATAGCTAAAGTAAGCAAAACAGCAGTATGCCCTTCTACAGAATTCTTTTCGCTATGCTCATAAAGGATATTAAGCACAGATATCAATTCATCTATTGTTGTAATTTCTTTCCCTATTCCTGCTTTTTCTAGCTTTTCTTTTGCCGTAAAGATATATTTTTCCGCCTTTTCTTTTAATTCCTCTTTTGAAATATAGATTCCATTATCCAGTTTTATCGGGTAAGCTGCGGCAGGGGCTTCAAAATCCAGTATTTGCAAATAGGTTTCTTGTGAGAGGTTTATTCCTTCTTTTTTAAGAAGGTCTTGGCAAAGCGCGTATGCTTGCTTGGATATTATAATTCCTTTAAGTTCGGATTTCTCCTTGAGTTGCTGCTCTTTCAATAAAGTATTCAAAGTTTTTAGTTGAAAAATGAACATGCAATCCCTACCACGGAACTTTCTTTAAACCAAATGTATGGGCAAATTCATTTGCCCCCCTGTGGATGAAATAGGTAAATAAGACTAAAAATAATATGCTGACAGGATGGAATGCGATGGAAAGGGAGAGAGGGTAGGCAAAAAGCAATGCCCCGAAAAGAAATAAAAGCTGGTCAAGGAAGGAAGGCTTTCCTGAAGAAATGCCCATTCTTCTTTTTATAAAAGAGCCAAGCAAATCCCCGAATAATGCACCAATGGAGAGGAGCAATCCTGCAAAAATATAATATTCTGCCTGCCCGCCGAATAAATCATAAGAGGTGCCGGTTAAAAAATGGGCTTCTAATACAGATGCAAGCATGCCTGCAAAAAATCCCCCTGCAATGCCAAGCCAGGTTTTTCCTTTGCCAAGCCAGGGGCGGTTGTCATATGCGCGCATTCCCCCGTCAATTTGAAAATGCCCGCCAAGAAGCACAGGGGCGGCGTTTGCAACATATGCGGGCAGGATAAAGAGTAAAAGGTATGCAATTGTTTCAAAACCGAAAGAGGGCAT
>JBDRNY010000020.1:0-7859 GCA_043810635.1 Microcaldota archaeon
CTGCATTTTCATTGCAATCTGGGCATTTCTTTTTTATTGCAGGGGGGTTGACTGGCAATTCTTCTTGTGAGGGGGAAATTATTTTGTTGCATTTTTTGCAATGCCAGAAAGGTATAGGGGTGCCGAATATTCTTTGCCTTGAAACCACCCAGTCCCATTCAATATAATTTGCCCAATCTATTAAATGCGCAATTGCAAATTCCGGAATCCATTTCATATTTTTTGCTGTGGATATTATTTCGTCTTTTTTCTCTGTAATTTTTGCAAACCACTGATGTGAATTTACCAATTCGATGGGTTTTGTGCACCTGTCATGCACTTTCACAGTTTGGGAAATTTGCTTTGAAGAGAGAAGCTTGCCTTCTTTTTTATATTTTTCAATTATTTTTTCTTTTGCTTCTTTTACTTTTAATCCACTAAATTCCCCCGCATTTTCCAGTTTTCCAAATTCGTCCATTGATTTTATATAAGGAAGCTTGTGGCGGTACATCCATATTACATCCTGCTTGTCGCCGAATGTGCAAACCATTACAGCGCCTGTGCCAAATTCTTTGTCAACATCATTGTCTGCAAGAAAAGGCACTTCTTTTCCAAATGCTGTTATTGCTTTTGCATTTTTCAGTTTGTTATATCTTTCATCTGTCGGGTGGAATAGCACTGCAACGCATGCGTGCATTAATTCGGGACGGGTGGTTGCAATTGTGAGGGGGGTGGCTGTGCCGTCTTCCAATTTTAATTCAAATTTGATGTCATATAATTGGGTGTTTCTTTCCACATCGTCTGTGTCTGTTTTTGCCAATGCAGAATGGCAGTGGGTGCACCAAAATACGGGGTGGGCTCCGAGGTATAATTGATTTTTTTCATGCATTTTCAGTGCGGATAATTGCACTGTTTTATGATATTGGGGGGACATGGTGCGGTATTCATATTTCCAATCAGGTGAAAAGCCCATTCTTTGCATTTGTTTTTTCATTTTTTCAATAAATTCAACAGTCCAGGCAATGCATAATTTTCTGAATTCTTCAGGGGGTTTTCTGCCGTATTTTTTTTCAACTTTTACTTCAGTGGGAAAGCCCTGGCAGTCCCATCCCTGGGGGTAATATACATTAAATCCTGTCATTCTTTTGTAGCGGGCAACGAAATCAAAATAAGAGTAGGAAAGTATGTGGCCCATGTGAAATTCCCCTGAAGTGAAGGGAGGGGGGGTGTCTATTGAATAAATGGGGCGGGAAGTATCAGATTCATTGAATGAGAATAAATTTGCCTCTGCCCATTGCTTTTGCCATTTTTCCTCCACAATTTTGTCAAGCCGTTTTGCTAATTCCATAACATCTTCCTTTTAAAATTTATAGAAGTTTTTTCTGCTTGCTCTTTTTTTGAATCTTTTTCTTTTTATACCTGCCCCAACTGTTATTATCAATATTATATTCCCACCCGTCGCGGGCGGCGATTGTACGCACCCCTGCTTGTTTTTCTATAAATGATGCTTCTAATTCCGGGTTTTTGCGCAATAATTTCATTCCCATATGGGTGAGGAGGCATATTTTTGGCTTTGGATTGGAAGAATTTAGCAGGGAAATTAAGCCTTTTGTGCATAAATGGTCTGGTATGCCGTCTTCTGCAGGTTTTAGCAAATTTGCAATTAAAATGTCGGTGCCGGAATATGCTTTGCCGTGGATGGCGGGAAGATATTCTGTATCTGAAGTGTAGGAAATTTTCTTTCCGTCAATTTCTAATATAAAGCCAAACCCTTTTTTGTCATCATGCTTTACTTTTACACCTTCAAGAGAGAAGAGATGTTTTTTTCCTTTTTTTTCAATTTCAATTTTTTTCTTTTCACCTGCGGAGAGGCGGATGTTTTGATTTAATTTGGATTGGTGGTAGGTGGTAATGGATTTGTCGCCATTTTCATCTCCGTCAACTACTGAAGGGGGAGAAATTAGTGTGCCGCCTTTTTTCAGCATATAATTGCTCATTGCCTCAATTAAGAGGGGGGCTTCAAGCAAATGGTCTATGTGGCAGTGGGTAATTATAATTGCGTCAAGCAGGGAGGGGTTAAGGCGGGCGGAATTTAAGGCACCAAGCGCTCCGGGGCCCGGGTCTATTGCTATTTTCAAATTTTTTGAAATTATGAGAAATCCGCCGGTGCCTCTTAATTGGCGGATGAGGTTGATTCTTCCGCCTCCGGTGCCAAGGAAAATAATGCTTGCCATAAAAATAATTGCATCAAAAAGCACATAAAGCAGGCGCATCATATCTCTTCAGTATCAGAGGGGGGCTTGCGGCGGGAAAATATTCTTCTTCTGATATATTCAATAAGTCCTACAATAATAAGCACTGAAAGCACCTGGCCTATGAGAGTTATCATGGACTTTTCATCCTGGGGAAGAAGGATGCCCGGAGAGGGGGGAGGCTCCTCTTTTTGGGAAATAGAAGTGTTTGGAAGGGAAGATATTTTTGAGGCAACACTAAGAGCTTTGGATTGGGAATATAATTCAATTCCGTTTGCATCAACAAGTGAAATAAAAACAAAAAAATTGCCGTCTATTAAGGGAGTGAAAGGCATGGCAATTTCCTGTTGGCCGGGGGAAAGCGTTTCTCTTCCAGATTGGCCGTTCCATCTCCATGAAACAGAATCTACAGGAAGGTTTTGAATGGAATCGGCGCCAAATTTTACAATTATTTCCCCTTTTTCCCCGGCAGTATTGATGTTCTTGAATTCAATATCAAAAAGTTTGCCAGGGCCTGAATCTACAGAATATTTAAGCGTGACAGGGCTGCCTGAAGTTGTCCAAACATAAACCTTATGGCTTCCGGTTCGCTCTGCAATAAATTCAAATTCAGCATACCCTTCTTCATCAGAATTTTTTGTTGTTTTGAAATCCTGGGATAAAATTGTTACAGGATTGCCTGCAAGAGAGGGGGGAAGCTGCACAAACACTTTTTGCATGCTTCCCGGGGCAAGGGAAGAGCAGTAAATGCTTGCATCCATCTCAGTTATGTTGTCTGTATGAGATATTTCAATATCGATTGAGCGCCGCTCCAAATATTCTGAATTAAGGGTGAGGGGGCAGGTGTAAATAACATTTTCTGATATGGCTGTGCCTGCTTTTCCGGTCCAGATAATATATTGCTCTTTGCCGGGAAATGTTGTCAAAATCTGCTCTTCATTATCCAAAAAAACTATTTCATCTGAATCTGCTTTGCAGGGGGTGAGCACTGTTTTTAGAAGGCGGTAGTCTTTTGCAGGATATTCTAAATATACTAAGAAATCGGCCCCCGGGGCTATTTCTTGGGGGGAGGAGCCGAGCTTAAATTCTTTTGAAGGGGGGAGGGATTTGATAGATTCTACTTTCAAATTGCTTGCAGGCATGCTTGCCCCGTCAATTCCTTCCATATATATTGTTGCATCCGGAGGGTATACAAGCGCGGATACGGATGCAGTACTAAATTCGGAGTAAATTTGCTTTGACATCGGGATGTGGGTGGCATCAAGCAAGCCCACTTCAAGCCAGGTGGGGTCTACTGAAACCCATTTTCCAATATATACTTCAACCCAGGAATGGCCTATCCATTCTTCATGCACATCAGAATATGCATACCCGTTCACAAACCTTGTGGGATAGCCCAAAGAGCGGCTTAGGGTGGTGAAAAGAAGGGAATAATCCTCGCACACCCCCCTTCTTTCATCAAGAATGTTGTAAACAGACATGTTTTTTTGCGCATATGACAAATCATATTCAATCAAATTATAGGTGTATTGGGCAAGGGCGCTGACTTTTTCAAAAGAAGTGTGGGAGTTTGAAGTTATGTTAAGCGCAAGCTGGCGCATCTCATCACTGGAAGAAGGCACTGAAACAGAGGAAGAAACATATTTGGAAAGCGTGGAATCAAATTGCGAGGGTTCGGAAAAAGAATCTAAAACTTCTTGCTTGGTGCTGACAACAAGCAGTGAAGAAAATGTGTAAGGCATGTCAGGGTTGTTTTCCTCCATTATTATATACAAATTTCCCAATTCATCCTCTTGCAATTCATAATCTGTAGAAGAGGAAATGATTTCAGAATTCAGGGGTATGGAAAGGTTGAGGGAAAGGTCGGTTGCAGTGCCGTGGGAAAGGCGGATGGTATGCTCATTGGAAATGGTGTAGGTTGCAGATGAAACTAGGAAAGGGGAAATGTTTTTTGCATGCTGGATAGAAATAAGGGTAATGAGGAGAAATGCAAATATTATGAGGTGTCTTCTGTCAGCCACGGAATAGCCATGCTTAGGATGCTTATAAAATTAATTGAAACTAGCCGCGCTTTGCCTTGTAAACTTCAGAGTCTTTGAGTGTTTCGTCTTTTCTAAACACCCTTTTCCTCGCCTCGGTCGTTTCCTGCTCAAGCCGCTTTCTTGTTGATTCTTCTTTTCGTTTTGCCCATGCCATCAAAATCCAGATTGCTGCAAAATCCAGGAAAAGGGAAAGGAAAAGCGCGCCCAATATAAGCATGGTAAGGTGGGGGAGTTTGAGCTCCCTGCTTGTTACCCTTATAGGCTCGCCCTTTTCTGCAACAGCCACAGCATCAACCACTACCCCCTGCTCAGTAAGCTTGCCATAATTATAATCTGTAATTTCCCCGGGCACTATTACCAGGTAATTGTATTTCAAACCCGCTGCTTTTAGCTGGGCAACAGTGTAATTGTCTATTGATGAAAAGCTTGTGTTAGAAGGAAGATGGAATTGCCCTACCTCTTCAAACCCGCTTACAGGCGGGAGGGGGGGCTGGAATATTGTTAATTCATACATAGTATATGGAAGGGATTCATATGATACCAGAATAAATTGGGAGCCGGACACCCGGTCATTGTCTATAATAAGCCAATCCCCTGAGCGGTGGCACATATATCCCGGGTTTGTTTCTGAAAAGGAGTTGCATTCATCTTCAATATATGCTTCCCATCCCCCGTTATTGGCATAAGCTTCAGGAGGGGGAAGCCCGGAAATATCCAGAGTTTTGACAAGGCTCGCCACATATATCTGGGATACCACCCTTGAGCGGCCGTTGGGGTAGAATTGCTCATAGCTTTCTATTCTCACGCATCCCGAGAAAATAAATAAAAATAATATAATAGCTGCAAAAGCAAATTTTTTCATATTGGATGGATGGGAATTCACAAACAAAACATAGATGGAAACTATAAAAAACGGCGTGTCGGCGGGCTATAATTTTTTAAACAACCATGCAGATATATTTATTGCAACTAAAGGGAGTGTGAAGCATATGGGAGGAATGTTTATACAACAAAGAACAGGAGGTAGCGTTGGCAATGGAAGAGCTATTAAAGAATATACTGACGTGAAAGGCCCCCTGACACAAAAAGTAAAAGGGGCTATAAAGGCAGGAAATAAGTATGCCGCGCTGTGGAGCGATTTTGGAAAGGCATAAGACCTCATTAAGAAAGCGCATAAAGAGGGGGATGTTAAAAAAATCAAAGAAGAAAAAGCGAATCTGTATGCTATTAGAAAAAAAATGCTAAGCAATATCGATAAGATGGACAAGGACGGCGGAAAAGATATGACAAAGAGAAAAGAAGAAGTGGGTAAGAGTTTCACAGAAGCCATCACGCTGGCAGACAAATATATTGAAGAGATAGAAAAGCCGGAACTAGGGAAGCAAGAGTAAGCTTATAAACAAGTTATACTCATAAAATTACATCGATTTTTCCCGCTATACTGCAAATTTGCAGGAGGGAGTGGAAAATGGACAAAAAACAAATAACTGAAGCAGTAGAAGAGGCGCTTAAAGGGAAAGGAAAAAGAAAATTCCCCCAGACAGTGGAAGCAATATTTAATTTCAGGGGGATTGATGTTTCCAAGCCTGAAAACAGAATTAACCTGGATGTAATACTGCCAAAAGGAAGGGGGAAGGAAGTGCCTGTTGTTGTGTTTGCTGAAAGCAATATGGCAATGGATGCAAAAAATGCGGGCGCGGCAAAAGTTGTTGGCAAAAGTGACATAGCAAAAATGAGGAAAGAAAAGAAGGAATTGAAAAAGCTTTCAAAAAATTCTGAATTTATTGCAGCCCCGCAATTGATGATTGAAGTGGGAAAGAATTTGGGGCAGGTGCTTGGCTCTGCAGGAAAGCTGCCCAAGCCTGTAATTGGAAATGTGGAAAATGCGATAAAGCAGGCAAAAGCAAGGGTGAGAATTCAGACAAGGGGCAAGTATTTGCCAACAGTGCAGTGCGCAATCGGAAGCGAAAATATGAATGTAAATGATATTGCGGAAAATTTTGAATCTGTTTATGAAAAATTGAAAGATAAGGTGGGATTGCAATCAATAGCGTCCGCCTATGTGAAATTAACTATGGGGCAGGCGGTTAAAATTGGCGCGGTGAAAGAGAAGGAAGGGGAAAAGAAAGGTTGATATTTATGACTAAGCTGAAGGGATTTAAGAAATTGAAGAAAAAAAAGGAAAGGCCTGCTCTTGCCAAAAAGAAAAGCCAGGTTGAAAAATTGTCTGAAACTGTTGCAAAGGCAAAAACAATTGCATTATTGGATGTAAGAAATTTGCCGGATAGATTGCTGCAGAGCGCGAGAAAGAAATTGAGGGGGAAAGCAGAATTTATTATGGCAAAAAATACAGTGCTAAAAAGGGCGCTTGAAAAAAGCAAAAACGGAAAGAAATTATTGGAATTGATAAAATCCCCGAGCGTTGTTATACTGTCAAATGAATTGAGCCCGTATAAAATATTCAAGCATTTCAAGGATAATAAGCAGAAAGTGGCGGCAAAGCCGGGGCAGATTGCTCCGTTTG
The DNA here is from genome assembly GCA_043810635.1 of Microcaldota archaeon. GTDB lineage: Archaea > Micrarchaeota > Micrarchaeia > Anstonellales > Anstonellaceae > 1-14-0-10-45-29. The sequence continues at coordinate 6,798 of JBDRNY010000020.1, forward strand.
ACATAATTGTGCCTGCAGGGGAGACTGATTTGCCCCCGGGGCCTGCGCTTTCTGAATTGAAAGGGGCGAAAATAAATGCGACAATTAAGGGCGGGAAAATTGCTGTTGCAAAAGATTCTACTGTTGCAAAAGAAGGGGAGAAGATAAATGATTTGGTTTGCAAAGGATTGCAAAAATTGAATATACTTCCTTTTGAAGCCCAGGTGAAGATGGTTGCAGGGGTGGAAGAAGGGTATGTTTATGGTGCTGAAATACTTGATATTGATGAAAAAGGGCTTGCAAATGATTTGAAGGCAAGCCTGCAAGATGCATATAATATGTCAATAAATTGCGCTTATCCGACCTTGCAAAATATAGGGCAGATGCTTGCAAGCGCGCTTGTGCAAAGCAGGGCGCTTGTGCAGGAAGCCGGAGTGTATTCCACAACCCATATGGAATTGCTTCTCACTCGGGCTGTTAGGATGCAAAATGCCCTTGATGAGAAGGTAGGTAAGGCTGCCGAATCTCCGAAAGAAGGCGGCGAAACGCCTAATGAGAAAGGTGCCAAAAAAGAGGAGGGCGCTCCGACTCCGGAAGGCAAGGGTAAAGAAAAAAAAGAAAACCCTGCCGAGGGGGAGAAAAAGGCGGAAGAAGAGAAAAAATAAATTATGTTTAGGAGGGAATAAAATGGCTACAAAAAAAATTGACCCGTATTTGCATGCCGCGCTTTTGCTTAAAGGTGCGGAAAAGGAGATAAATGAAAAAAACATCTCTGCTGTGGTAAAAGCATCCGGCGCAACTGTTGATGATGCACGCACAAAAGTGCTTGCAGAAGCGCTTAAAGATGTTAATTTTGAGGATGTGCTGAAAGCGGCAGCAGCCCCTGTTGCAACAGCGCCCGCGGCACCTGCTCCGGCAGCCGGCGGAGAGAAAAAGGATGAGAAAAAGAAGGAAGAAGATGAGGCCAAAAAGGAAGAGCAGGCAGCAGAAGGGCTTGCATCATTGTTTGGCTAATTTTTTCTTTTTTAATTTTTTATTTGCTTTCCGGCCTATTCTCCCTTTTGCCTATTTTTATTTTTCTTT
>JBDRNY010000021.1:0-54040 GCA_043810635.1 Microcaldota archaeon
AAAGCTTCCGACGAAAGTGAATATAATAATTTGCGCAGGATGCGGAAAAATAAAAAATAAGGGGAAATGGGAGAGGAGGAGTGATAAATTAATTGAGGAAATTGCTGTAAAAGCTTTTAGAAAAAGCGGGTTTGAGGGAAAATTTAATGTGAGTGAAGGGGTTTGGAAAGGAATTATTGAAGGGGCGGAATATTCCTGCCCTGTGGAAATTGCAATTGAAAAAATTATGTGCAAAAACTGCTCCCGTGCAAGTTCTGGGTATTTTGAGGCAATAATTCAATTAAGGGGGGAGAAAGGGAAAATAGACAAATATTTGAAAAAAATAGTGAGAAGGGTTGGGAAAAATAATAGTATTTCAAAAATTGAGGAAATGCACGGGGGAGTGGATGTTTATGTTGCATTCAAAAAAGAAATTGGGGAAATTTTGAGTGAGGGGGGAATGAAATTTGCAAGGACTAGGAAATTGGTGGGGGAAAGGAGAGATGGGAGGAGAATATACAGGGATACTTATTTGGTAAGGTTTGGGTGAAGTGGGCTATTGTTTAAATAATCCATTCAGCCAAATTATTTTTGCACATGGCCAAGGTGGTGTAGTTGGTAGCACGGGGGACTGTGGATCCCTTAGCCCGAGTTCAAATCTCGGCTTTGGCCCAGATAATTTTTCTTTTTATAAAAAACTCATAATAGCGGGATTTTTCTCTGAAGATATAGTTTTTAAAAGATAATGCAGAGTTTCGGAGTAATGGAAAGCCGATGCGGGAGGGTGGGGTTAGGTGTTTTTCTAGCTCTAATCTTATTTATATCTTTAGTTGCAGGGGCAGATTGCGAAGGCTCTCCTCCGTGTGATGGAAAAGAGTGCGCAGATGAAAACTTGGAATGTGTGGAAGCGGCGGGAAAATGCACCTGCCAGTCAATATGCACTGAGCCTCCGAAACGCACATATATTGAAGCGTTTTATGAAGATTATAAGAGCACAAAAAATAAGGGCACCCTCGATATAAATGTTTTTTATATAGATGACAGCGGGCAGGTGCCTGAAAAAAAGCCAGTGGAAGGAGGACTTGTAATAATAGACAGCGGGGCATATGTCAAAGGAGGAGGGTACGACCCCTTTGGAGGGGCAGGTGCCAACAAAGTATGCAGAGCAACTACAGACAGCGAAGGAAAAATATTGGTTAATCTTCCCCACCCCTCAGGAGGGCAGAAAATAACGCACAGAATAATTTTTTGCCCTTATACAGATATGACAAGTGAGGGGGGGAAAGAGGATTTGGCAGTCTGCGCAAGGCTGTATGACAATAATGCAGATGTTTATGAAAAAATCAATTGGCAGGAAATTCCAGTATGTGAAGGAAATCAGCCAGACCCTGAAAACAATATGCTGTTTAACGGGGAGGATGTAAAAAAGGCAGATAGGATAGGCCCCTCTGAAACATCTGTTGAAGCAATAAACAACAACCCTTCCGCAGCTGCCACCACATTTTGCTGGGCGCTTGCAATTGTATTCGGGCTTCTTTTGTCTGCCTCATACACGGTTGGCAGAAACCCGCTGATGTTTCTTGACATGAACAGCATGCGCCAGGTGAAAATGAACAGAAATTTTGGATATTATTTTCCAAGAACCCAGAATGTGAGCGTAAATGTTGAGGCGATTGCAAATACCATATACAGTGCTGCAAAAGTTGCAACCGCCAAAAAGGAAAAGAAGGGGGAGGGAAAGGAGGATGGAAAAAAGGAAGAGCCAAAGCAAAGGGAAGGGGAAAGCAATGAGGATTTTGAAGGAAGAAAGCTGGGTGAAAAAATTGCAGGTGAAATGGGTTCGTTTTCAATGGACGGCCTTCTTTCAGGAACATTTTTGGACAATAAATATGATTCTGCATATGCAAAATCAAGGGGAGGGATAAGACAGGAGTTGCTGGCTCCTGTGCTTGGGGACCCGGCAAAAGGCGAAAATGTAGCAGGTGAAAACTTGTTTGGCGACAGCCCGTTTTTACGAGGCCTTGGAAGAGTGAGTGTAAGAATGCTTGCATCTGGAATGCTTGAAGGGGGAGTAAATCTTGTAGGAGGGGCAATAAAAGGAGGGCTGAAAGGGGGATTTAAAGGCGCTGTTAAAGGCATGAAATTTGGAAAAGCAGGCAGTTATGCAGGCATGAGGATATTGAGGGAAGGATACCGCCCGCTTGTGTGGGAGCTGCTCAAAGGAGGGGTGATGCTGGCTCCGGCATCAGATGAAACTGGTGCAGATGTGGAAGGCCCGGTTGCTGTAGGAGGAAAGTTTGAAGCTGTGGAAAAGCTTAAGAAAACAGTTGAAGGGAGAGAATACAGTGGAAAGTTTGATATAGCTGGAAATGAAAGCATTGGCTACACTGTTTCAGGAAAAATTGTTGCTTCAAAAAAATTGGAAGATACAAAAAAGAAATTAAGGAACCTTAAGAGATTTGTCCCTAGTGGTTCTTATCCAACCTTTTCAACCCGGGATAACGTTTATGCAATATTTGATGATAAAGAAATTGCCAAACTTAATAAGATGCTGGCGGGGGAAAAAACAATAATAACAGATAAATTCGGAAGGAAATATTTAGTGGAAAAAAACTGGGATATGTATAGCATGACAACAACTTTTGATATAACAATGGAAGGCACTAAGCTGAAAAGCGCTGAATTTACCAAAGACGGAAGAGTAAAGCTTGAGCTGTATGCTAAAACAACAGAGGATGGGTTTCCGGATTTAAAGAGCGAGGTGCTGACATATAATACAGATTATGCACTAAATATGGAAACAGGAAAAGTGCAGCTTGTAGACAATCTTTTAAGCAACCCGAGCCAGGGCGAATATTTCAAAACAAGCAGTGCAGGCACAATTGCATTCAACCCAAACACCCAGGAAATGATTACCCTTCAATCAGGGGAAAACTTTGCTGTCACAACACAAACAAGGCTTGTTTTGTCTTCAATATTCAGGGGGGAATGGATAGATGCATTGCAAGAGCTTGCAAAGCCGGTTACTGGAACAGTTGCCAGCTTGCTTGCAATAGGAAAAGGGCTTAAGGGAGAGTATGTTTTAAAAAAGGCTGAAAGAACATTTGGCAAAGGGTATGAGAGATTTAAGATAAAAAAAATATCGCAAAATAAAGGAATAGTTGTTGAATTGTTTCAAAATGCTGAAGGAGAACAGGAGGAAGGTAGGGAGGTTGGGACATTTGAAAAAGGAAATATAAAATTTTCAGAAGAGTATGCTGGCTCGTTTGACAGCAATAGAATTTACAGGGTTGATGGAGAGAGCATTTTTGATGTAACAACTGAAGTTAATGGCAAAACTACGCAAATAAACGGGACTGAAATTGACGGCACCAGAATAAATATTGGCGGGAAAGAGCTTGAAATAATAAATAAGATGATGCCTGATAAGGAGCTAAATGTCCAGATAATTGTGGACCCGAATAAACCAAGCAGGGCAACGGGAGAATTTGAAGTTGTGGCGCTAATATACCGCTCTGGTTATGGCGTGGAAAAAATAACAGATGGAAAAGGGAATAAAATTGAATCAATAAATGCAAACGGAGTGGAGTATGGATTTGAGACAGGAAAAAACATGGAAGGCAAATCAGACAGCCATGTGCTTGCTGTTTCCCAGGTTGGAAAAGTTTCCGGAAATGTGGATGTGAATGCATGGGATTTGGTTATTGCAAAGCCAAACGGGGAATTGTATACGATTGACGGAAGGGCGGCGAAAAATTTTGATGAAGTGTATAAATCCATTTTATATGATGTTTATGGAATGAGCAGCAATGCAGAGCAGATGGCAATGCAGCATAAAATGAATGACATGCTGCAAAAAAGCAATAAAATACTTAATGATGCGCAGCTGTCGTCAGAGCATGAAAAAGAACTGGATAATATTGAAAAAGGGCTTAGAAGCCAGCTGCCTGAAAATGTAAAAGTTATGGACGGCACCCAGCTTAGGAAATTTGTTCTGGACGGGAGAGGTGCCAAGCTTACAGAAGCGCAGCAAAAATCATTGAACACGCTTATAGGCGTGGTCCATTACTCGGAATTTCAGTCTACAGATATGAAAGATTTGGAATCAACAATGTATATGTCAGGCTTTGTTGTAAGGAAGACAGCAAACACTCAGATTGTCAATTCAATGCTTCTTGAAAAATCAATCAGAAATGAGCTGAGGCAGGAATACGGGACCATGGACATAAATGAGCTGCGTGCCATAGCGCAGAAGGGGACAGATTACGCAAAATTAGACCCATATTCTTTAGAGCCAACAAAAAATGAAATAAATGCAATCAAAAAGCTTAATGCGCTTAACAGCGGAATTGGAAGTGTGCTGGGGATATACAATACGCTCTCATCAGGTGAGCAAAAGCTTGCCAATAATATTGTGAAAGCGGAAATGGCAGACGTTGCCATGACAAGACATTCCGTATTGATGCAAGAATCTAATTTGGACAATATGGTTGAAACAAATCTTCGGCTGAAATCCGGAAACCAGCATCTCGTTAAGATTACAAAAATAGAAAGGGAGGCGGCACAAAAGGCTGAGGAAAGCTTTGATAAAATGCAGGAAAAGCTGGGAAGGATTGATGAAACTTTAGGCAAAAAAGTGCCTACAGTATTTGAAGAGCATAAAAGAAAAGTTGGAAGCAAAATAAGAATTGTCAAAGTTCCGACAGATTATAAACCGGAGATAGTTGTAAACCAAAAAGCAATGGATGAATTTAGAAATGATGTTAAGGCATACCAAAGCCAGCAAAGAAAATTTGAGCAGAATATGAACAATATAAATGTTCTTAGAATGGCGGGAGATGCGATTGCAAATACTATGACTCCTGTACTTTCCAAAAAAAGAAAGTCAGGGGAATTGAGGGTGCTTATGAAGGAAACAAGCGAATTGGCATTGAACTATGCACGCCCGAGAGTTTTAGAAAAGAAAAAAGCCGAAATACTTGGGAAAATCCAGCAAAATATTGTAAGGATAAATAATATATCCCAACAAGAAAAAGGGATTGAAAAGAAGAAAAAATAATTGGGAGGTTATGGCAGGATGCTGAATGACTATATGGTTGCCCTTCCTTACGGAATTGCAATCGGAAGCGCAATAGTTGCCCTTGCATATATGGCGGGCGCGTTTTTGCAGTCAAAACAGGCAAAAGCTTATGCAAAAACAGAGATGGGGGAGCTTGTACTATCTGCAATTATTGTGGTTATTGCATTAAGCGTATACAGCTCGCAGGATATTAACATTGCACTAACAGGCAGTGCTGATATTCAGGGAGCGACAATAGACAGTATGAAAGTATATATGGAAAAGCCGCTAAACGATGCGTTTGTTTCCCTTGTAAGCTCAAGCTATTCATTAAGCAAATATATTTCATATAACTATAATATCCAGCTGCCGCTTCCGGGCTTTTCACCCCAGACTGCCCAAAGCAAGGGGATAGGAGCATATCCCCTCAGCCTGCAACTTATTAGGGGAATTGATGCAATATCACTGAACCTTTTGCTTGTAAGGGCAATGATGGTGCTTTATATTTTCCTTGAATTTGCATTCAAGCATATGCTTCTTCCTGCAGGAATTATTTTGCGCTTTATTCCGCCAACAAGAAAGATGGGCGCAATTTTAATAGGCACAGGGCTTGCAGTGCATCTGGCATTTCCTGCGGCGGTGGTATGGACAGGCTCTATGGCGCAGGATATTATGCCAAATTATGATGCACCCATAAGGGAGCTGGCAGACCCGGGAGATCCTGCATCTGCAGGAATTATCTGCAATGAAGTGGTGCAAACTGTTTATGGAATAGGGGATATGTTCGGGCCTTTGCTTATATGCATGACAGCATGCCTTGCAGCAACTGTAGGCTATCTTGCATGCGTGGGCTGGCCTTCAGTATGGCCTTTTACCACAGGCTCGGGATGCCTTGCAGGAGTATCAAGCGGATGGCAAATATACCAATATGCATTTCCCTTAACTGTTGGGCCAAACCTTGAGCTTTCAAGCATTGTGCTGACAGCAGAAAAGGCGGAAGAAATATTTGGAATAATTTTAGAGCAGATAATTCCTGCTGTAATGGAAAGGCATGTTGCAATACTTATCATGGTAATTTTGCAGCTTACAGTTACTATTGTGCTTGCGCGGGCATTTTCCCAGGCAATAGGCGCAGAGGGTCAGATTTACGGGCTTAGCAGGTTGATATAAATATGGAAAAAATACGCATGCTTGCATTGTTTTTTGCGGTTTTGTTTAGCATAAATATTGCATCAGCGCAAGATGTGTGCTTTGGGCAGACAATGAACTGGGCATTGGAGCCGAGGTTTGCAATAGGCGGGGGGGCTCTTATAGGGTATGGAATTTTGATTATGGCATTTTTGTGCGTAGGCGCATATATGATTGGAAAAGCTTTCAGCAAGCCGGAGTTTGTTGTGTGGGGCGCAAGCGAGGGAGTTACGCTCGTCTGGTCAATTCTGCTGATAATTGGAGTGCTGGCTGCATTTATTTTTTCATGCGAGCTTTCCCAAAAAATTGCAGAAATAAACAACCCCAACAAAAGCCCGGCACATATGGCAACATTGGGCTTGAATGACTTGAACAACAAATTTGGAATAACGATTGCAAAGGATTTGCAGGAGGATGCTATACATGACATGTTTGAGGGGATGTATTATGCATATTGGTCAATCCCTGCAATGGACGGAGGAGGGCTTGCTTACAGGGCAAACAAGAGGGCATGGGCAACGCAGAGGGAGGTGCTTATAGATATCTATCTTCCGCTCAGCTATCTGCTGCATGCACAAGAGCTTTTTCTTGAAATTTTGATGCCCGGTGTGATTGCAATTATTCTGCCTGCAGCGCTTTTCTTCAGGATGCTTTTTGTTACCCGGGATGTGGGAAATATTTTGATTGCTCTTTCCTTTTCAATATATTTTGCATTTCCGCTTGTGTATTTGCTCGCATTTTCTGCAACTGAAAACATGACAGCTGATTTTGAAGGGGATGAAAAAAACCCTTTTGAAAAAATGTCGCTTGCAAAAGATATGGTTGTTGGGGATGCGTTCCAAAAAATAGGGTATCTGGCGGCTGTTGCAGTTCTTTTGCCAAACCTTGCGCTTGTAATAGTTATTACAATGACAATGTCATTGTACAAGGCAATGAGAGGTATTGTTGCATGATATTGAATTTAGTCAAAAAATTTGCGCCGGTTGTGTTGGCATTGCTCATTCTTGCTAGTGCAGCAAATTTTGCGCAAAAAAATGTAACCGAGCTGATTGAAGCGCAGATTCAAAACCCTCTTGCATACTGGGTTACAAATTATGAGGCGGTTGCCATTCTGGCCGCCATAATTGCAATTATTTTGGTGGCTTTGCTGTATTTTGCATCAAAATTCTTTGAAAGCGAGGAAATGGCAGGGCTTGCAAAAACAGAGCTTGTGCAGGCGGTTGCAGGAATTATTATACTGATAATTTTCCTTGCATTTGTCAATACATCAGACTGGCTCATAAACTATTCTGCTGAAAATATTAAGAGCCCGTGCCTTGACCCGAATTTCAATCCGCCTCCCCAGGCAACAACAATAAACAAATATGCTGCATGCTATACCCATAACCTGAAAGCAATGGCAGTAAGCATTGGAAAAAAAGCGCTCGGGGAGTCTGTTAAAGAGGCAAGAGAAGCATATTCAAGCTGGGGTTATCAGAGCAATACAATATACCTGCTATACACTGGAATAAGCGGGAGGTTTAATGCGCACAAGAGGCTTGACTCTGAAATAAACGGGCTTGAATTTGATTTGGCAACAATATATATTACAAGCCTTGAGGCGCAGGAAAAATTTCTTAACAACATTGTGCCGGTGCTTGGGCCAAGCGCGCTTTTGATTGGAATTGTATTGCGCTCATTTTTCTTTACAAGAAAGCTTGGCGGGCTGCTTCTTGCAATAAGCATAGGGTTGATGATAATATTGCCTGCATGCTATCTTTTGGCATGGTACACTTTGCAGGTTGCGGCATATGGCGGGAAAGCAATAGGCGAGCCTGAAAGCTTATGCCCTGAAGGGTGCAAAGTGCTTCCGCCGTGGGGCTATTTGAAATCAAAAAATATTGATGGTGCGCAGCTTGCAATGGGCTTTTATGATGATGAACACAGGGTTGATGATTATGGAGTGTATTCTTTTGCAGATGTGGAAGAGATTAATTTAAAGAGGGTGGAAAACGGAAAAGAGATGCTTACATTAAAAGACGGGGAAGCATGGATGGATGAAGAGAAAATTCAGGTTTGCTTCCCAAGGGACAACTCCGGCTGGGGGAGTGCATTCAGTGCAGAGGATTCTGCAAACTGCCCTGCAGAATGCAGGTATTTGCCAACTCCAACAGAAATTAATTGCGACCAAAGCGCATGCGACAAAATTCCTGCAGCATGCAAAGCAGTAAGGGCAATGACAGAAGAGGATTTTGCCGACTATTGCACAGTAGAGAAAAACAAAGATTTTGCATGCTATTGCCCAGAAGACTGCATGCTTGATTTGCCTTTTGTTGAAGAGGATGCTGGTGCTGTAAACAAAGAAATGCTGGAAAGCAAATTTATGCAAATAAGCGAAAATGCAAACAAGTTTGCAGAAGATCCGCCGTTTGACTGTACAAAATGTCCGGTGCACTGCAGAGGTTATTATTCTGATATTGAGCCACAGGAAGTGACCCATGCAGGGCAGGATAATGCCTGTGACAAGGAATGTGCAAACTGTTTTGAAGCAAAGCCTGATGTGCTTACAGGAATTCCTTCTTTGCGCACCACAACATGCAATTCCGAGCATACATGCGGAGACCCGTTAAGCGCCCGTGATGCGATTGCACAGGGAAGGCTTGATGTCTGCCCTATTGAATGCAGGGCAATTTTTGACGGGGTGGATGAAAAATACAAAGACCCGTATTATATTTATTATTGCGAGCAAAATTTCAAGAAAGTGTGTGAAGGCAGATGCCCTGAAAAATGCAAAATCAAAATTTCAGATGTTGTTGCTATGGGAGGCTGCAGCTCTCCCCCAAAATTTGAAAATTTGGCAGGAAGAGCATGCACATATGAAGATGTAAAAGACGGGTGGGACGGAAACAATGCAAAATGCCTGATGGAAGCAGAAATTACTGCAAATTGCGCAAGATGCCCACTTGCGTGCAGGTTTGTAAACCCAAGCTCTATACCAGAATACAAAGAAGATGACCTGGATACTGAGGAAGACGAATCAGAGCAGCTGGAGCTTAATGAAAACAATATTGAATTTTGCTCAGATCCGGATGTAAGAAGGTTTTGCACATGGGACAGCCCAAGGGATTATTGCAACTTAGGCGTGTGCGGGGTTGACAGGGAAACAGAAGGGCCTTTCTTGTGTGAAATTGAAGACTTGTCATATAAATATTCGAATTTGCCGAATAATGAAGAATATTGCGGAACATGCTATACTATAAATAGTGCAAAAACAACAGGCCCGCAATGCCAGGTTTTGCTTTATTGGCAAAATGAAGAAGGAGAAATTCCTGCAGAATGCTCTGATGCTTGCAATCCTGGCACCACTAATGCCAGGGCGGGCGGGCAATGCAATGGATTTTGCTATCCAAGGCTTGAAATTCCTTCTGGCGGAAGCTGTGGGGAATATGATGAAAATAGCAGGGGTGAGGATGACAGGAGCATGGTAAACGGCGCGGCATGCCCCCTGAATTGCAGATATGATTATATGACAAAAAGCGGGGAAAAAATGCCGAATTATGCATTGCAAGCCTGTGGCTATGAATTAGATTTTTCAGACGGGCCGAAGGAGTGTGATACACGCTGTGAAGGAAGGGTTTATGGAACACGCAACAAAGACTGGTGCGAGGGAAGACGCAATGCAAATGCAGTCTGCAATAGTGATGGCAGAACAAGCAGGGTATGGTATCACATAAATTCAGCGCCAGAAGTTCCAGATATGACAAGCTCATGCCCGTGTGAAGATGATAATGAATGCAATCAAAATACATGTGAGGATTCTAGAGGGGTTGAATACACAATAGGAAGGCTTCCAATTTATTCCTGCCAACGCCAGCAAACATATGATGGGTGGGATGCAATTGTAAGGCGGGATACCGTAAAGGCAAATTATATAGAGTGCGGAACAATTGACAAAACAAATAATCAGGATTTGAATTTCTGCGGAAAGAAAACTGTTTTAAGAAGAGATGTTGTAGGGCTGGCTTCAGAATGCAAGGCAGAATATAATGCAAGGGCTGTTGCATGCCTGCCCAAGCCGCCGCTGGATTTGAAATCAGGCTATTGGACTGACGAGCAGGTAGCAAGGTTTGAAGCATCAATTCAAAGAGGGGAGCCTGTACTCGGGGTGGACGGCGGATTGGATGGTGATGGAAGCGATGTGAATTGTGTGAGTTGCCCCCTTCCTTGCAGGGTAAATGAAAATACAGATTATCAAGTATGTAAAGAATATGCCGAACACTCGAATGCAATAGACTGTGAAAGCCAGGTGCAATGTGATTTGCGCGCAATGCAGAACTCTCCGCCCGAAGTATACAACCCGATTGGATATTGTGGGGTTGATGGGGAGGCATTTAACCTTGATAATAATTTATGTGAAAAGCCTCTTGCAGATAAGAGTGCTGCATGCCCTGCAAGATGCAGGCTTTCAATTTCAGGAGCGCTTCCAGTAGGGTGTGGAGAAGGGGAAATTGCTGATGCATGCAAATACCTTAAGCAGGAGTGTACAGCACAGGTGAAGGGAGCGCCATGCGCTGAATGCGACAAATGCGCTGTTGTGGAATGCACTGCAAAGCCATATGCATGGACAGAAAGCTGCACTGAGCTGTGCACAGCAGATGACTTGGAGTTAAGCCTCGGGCAACAAACCCCAGAAGCCCTGCTTTCAACAATTGAAGGGGCAAATGCAAGATACTCTGACTGGCAAACTCTTGGAGCGCTTGGGGTTGCATCATTTGTTCTTCCAATATTTTGCATGATCATAACCATTGCATTTATCAGAACCCTCTCGCCATTGCTTGGGGGAGATATTGAAATTCCGGGGATAATGAAGTTGATATAATGAAAGCCAGGCATGAAAATAAAAAAAGGAAGAGGAGTATATGGCGCACACCGTTAATTGCAGTTTTGACTATTATGTTTCTTCTGCCGGCAGCTTTTGCAGCGCCAAAATGGGAAGTTGCAGTTTCGGCTGCAATTGCAATATCAATTCTCGGGGCAGCAATCGCATATCTGGCAGTGCATGCAATGCGGCTTGAGGTGATGAAGCCTGTTGTTTATGATGAAATCGGGCAGGTTGTGCTGAATGTAATTATAATCGGGGTGATTATTCTCTCGCTCAGCTATTTTGATGATTCAATAAAAAAGTTTGTATTCGGATTTAGCCAGCCTTCAGATACATGCAAGGAATGCTCCAAAGATACAGAGCAATATATTTATTGCAAAGCAAGCGCAAAAAATCCAGATTCGTGCAATTTTGACCCGAATGCGCCCGTGGAACCGCCTGCTGAGAATTTGCGGGGGTGGGCTTTGAACCTAAATGACCGCTCGCAAAAGCTTTTGGAAAAAAGAATTGACAATATGGTGGAATATTCAAATGCAATAGGAGAGCAAAGCTCGCGGAGCGGGATGTGCAACTTTCTTGCAATAGGGTTTACAATTGCGGGATGCTCTTCTTGGGGAGTATTGCGGGGACCAGTAGGCCAGATGATAAATGTTGCAGGCATGGGAATGATGGATTTGGAAGCTGAAAGGATTTTGCTTCAGTTTGCGCAAAATACTGTGCTTGCACTTTTTCTGCCGCTGGGAATTTTGATGCGTGCGTTGTATATTACAAGGAAGGCGGGCTCTACTTTGATTGCGCTTGCGCTTTCGTTTTACTTAATATTTCCTGCAGTAATTTTGATGGGGAATGCTGTTGCAGATGCGTTTATCAAAAATTATCAAGATTATGGAGACATATCAGGACTTGATGCAGGAAGCATAGAATGCGACCCGTTTGACCCGGATTTGAGGGATTTGAAAAACCAAATAAAGCAGGTTAATGAAGGCGGGAAAAATGATGAGCCTTCAAAATCCGAAACCCTGATATTCTATGTGCTTGGGCGGAATGTTATGATAACCGCGCTTGCGCTTACAGCAACTCTCGGGGCGGCAGGCGCACTTGGAAAAGGGCTGGGAGCGGAAATTTATATTAGTGCAATAGCAAGGCTGAGCTGATGGAAAAAATAAATAAAATGCAGAAAGATGCCCGCATTTTCGCGAAAAAAGCCAGCTACAGCTTCTTGCTTGCAATTATGATTGCGCTTCTTTTTTCAAATTTTGCATTTGCAGAAATAATAGCAGAAGTGCAATATTCGGTAAATGACCAGCCGCCAGGGCAACAGCCTCCTGCAGAAATGCAGAGCAATGATATGCTTCAAACATTTGTTTGGCCCTCATGCGAGCCCCCCCCCCTCATGCTCAGGGCAGTTTTATGTTACTTATACCTATTCCTGCGGAGGGGAAGATGTAGATATTTCGGAATATGATGTTCAGGCAGGCGACCCTATATGGGAATTTTTTATTGCAAAATCATACCCGCAATGCCAGAATTTGGATGTTTTGCAAAAAATTGAAGTAAAAGACACAAACCCCCCGGAAGATGAGCTAATTCCGCCCGTTCAAAATCCAATTATAATAAACTGGGTGAACCAAAACCTTCCGCCAGATGTTGCAATAGACATGATTAGCCCTGAAGAGCGTGCATACACTCCGGGAGAAGATACGGAAATAGATATTTATATTGAGTTTCGGGATTCTGATGATTTGGCAAAAAGGCTGATGACTAATGTACAAATAATGCATGACGGAGAAATAACGGGCAGTGTTTCCTGCATTCCCGCGCTCGGAGGGCTGCAATGCACAGAGCAGGGCGATTTGGATAAAATGATCGAAACGCTTGGCGGAAGTTTTATCCACTACGTGATGCGAATAGACAGCTCAACATATACACAAGATATTTTGGTTAAGGCAAATGTACAGGATCCGCAGGGGCTGCAAGATGCAGCAGATATGATAATTACTTCTGGAGATTTGCCAAAAAAGCCTGAAATTTTAGGTTATACTCCTGATGAACCGAGAAATGATGAGGAAATAATTGTTAGTGCAAGGCAGGATGAATTAAATGTTGGAAATCCAAACAGGCATATATATACAAAGTGTATGATAAAGATGGGGATTTGCAGTTTGAACAAACAGAGCCATTTGAGATGGTATTTCCGCCTCCACCGTCCATAACAACTTCATATTCATTCACATGCACACCTGAAATATGCAAAAATAAAATTACTGTGGAAGTAATTGCAATCGGGAACGGGCTGGCTTCAGAATCTGCATTTATTACTATTGATTTGGATGATGGTGCACCAAGATATCTTATGCCCCCGCTAATCAGGATAGAGCCAGATGATCCTGAATGGGGGGAGGATTTTATTATTTATACAACACAGCCAGATGAGAGCCTGCCAGCACTTGAGCACAAATATAAAATTTATGAAATTGACGGGGAGGAGCAGGAGGAAATCCTGAGCTTTACCCTCCCTGTGCAAAACAGGGAAACCCAATATAATTTTGAGTGCGGAAGCGAGTATTGCGACAATCCAATTCTGGTTACAGTGAAAGCAGCAGATGGTTCTGATGAATCAGAAGCAGGAAATTTGCTTATACAATTCAGGCCGGTTGCCCTGCCCCCGCCAGTGCTTGTTTCCGCAACTCCGCAGGATGTTTTTGAGCAGCTGGATTGGGATGGCATTGCCCTGATATTTTCTGAAAGCGATGTTATAATAAATATTGAAGCCGGAGGAGGGGGGCAAACTCCTGATAAGTTTGTTTATGAGGGCACAATAAACGGGGAAGAAATGGGCATTATTTCAGGCACCAAGCCTGCATCAGAGCTGCAGCAGATGAGAATAAATTGCAATGATATTGGATGCAAATACGGGGATTATATAAGGCTGGATATAACAGCATATGAAGGGGTGAGGCAGAGCAGGCCGCTCTCCCTCAACTTTTATGTATCAGACCCAGAGCAGGGCTTAATGCCTGCAATTGGAAGAATTTGCAGCAAGAAAGAAATCAACTCACTTATAGTTTATTCTGTAGCAGGGTTTGTTGCAATGATATTTATAATTGCAATAACATTTATGCTGGGAAATGCACTCCATCAGCCGAGGTTTTTAGACTGGTCAAAAATGGAAGCAATGCAGATTGTTTTTTCATTTGTATTGTTTGCCTTGATATTTATTGCACTCCAGCTGCAATGCAACCTGAATATTGTTGAATTTAAAAACTGGCTTGGGGGGCAGGGAGGGCTTGCCCTTCGCGGAACTACAATGATGGAAGCTGCACAAGATTATGTTGAATGGTCGGTGGGGCAAACACACCTTACCCTGGTTATGCTGAGAAGGGATTTGGGGGCAATAAACATGCGCGCAACCTATTCAAACTATGACAACCAGGGCTTGGGGCTTGGAATGAACGGATTTAGCTATGCGCCCTATTCAGGAGATTATACCACCACAGGCGCAATGGGAATGTTAATGAACCTGAATACTGGATTTATGCTGACAAATCTTTTTGAATATTTTTCGCTTGCATTTTTTGCATCCAGCACAGGGTTTCTTATATTTCTGGTGCCTATTGGATTTTTGCTGCGCTCGGTGCCTTTCCTGCGCGGGCTTGGAGGGGGATTAGTTGCAATAGGAGTCGGGTTTTATATCATGTACCCGATTATTTTTGCCATGCTTGCAATCGCGCTTCCGCCGGCAATAACCAATGATGCAAGCAAAGTGTTTGATGACAGGTATTGCGGGGGAAAAGACTGCGGAACAGGAAACAATTTGCAGCTGAAAATTGACAAGGTGCAGGCTGATGAGGAGAGCATTACAGGAAAAAACATATTTTCATATTTTGACGACCATCCAAACCCAAAAATAAATACCAACCCTAATGATGAAGAGTTTCCAAGGGTTGATTTGGCCACATTCTTCAGGCTTACTGCAATCAATTTTATAAGAACATTTTTCCTTCCAACTGTCGGCCTTGTTATAACAATTTCAATCATACGAGATATGTCAGGACTGCTGGGCGATGAAGTTGATGCGACAAAGCTTGTGCAAATGGTGTGATAATGGAAAATAGAAAATTAAATGCACGAAAAATCTGGCTTGCGCTTGCCTTTCTTATTGCAATCAATGCAATTATGCCCGCACTAAATGCTGCTGATGAAAGCACATGGGGAAGTGAGGAAGATGCTGCAAGAGTTAAATATTTCTTCCTGCAGCCGGGGGAGGAAGGGGCAGCGCAGGATACACGGCACCAGTGGAGAGGCATTGCAATGCTTGCAATTGCAGTATGCATTTTTGCAAATATACTGGTTTATATGACAGGAAGGGCATTGGGAATGCAAAAAGTGGAAAGGTTTGCAATATCTGAATTTTACCAGGTAAGCGCATCTGCGATTATGATATTTTTGCTTATTTTGGTAGCAGAGGAAGGGTTTAATTTCCTTGCCCATGAAAGCGTGGGAATACTTCCGGAAGGCACAACTACAAAATGCGCAGGCGAGGAAAAAAATGTTTGGGAAGAGGGGCCGTTTGGAATAATGAGGTGCAAAATACAGGAAAAAATAATATATTTGGAAAAGCTTTATGACCAGGCATATGAAAACAACAAAAGAGTAGAATGGAAAACAGCTACATGCATTTATTTCATGAGCCTGCCGGTGTATTGCGGAGACTGGAATATTGGCTGGCATGCAACTGTTGAAAAATCGCATTATATTGCGCACAAGATTGCGCCTATTGCAATCAATCTGCATGGCCAGTATATTTTTGCAACCTATCTTGAGCAAAATATGCTTGCAGTGTTTTTGCCGCTCGGGCTTATTCTAAGGATTTTTCCGCCATTCAGGGGGATTGGGGCAATGCTTATAGCAACATCAATCGGCTTTTATATAGTGTTTCCAGTGTCATATATTTTGCTTGACCCAAGCACTATAAGGCCTGACCCATCGCAGGTTGTTCCCTATGTTGATGATGCAAATGTGGGCCAGTGCTATAGAAGCTTTTCAGGCATGATAACCCTTCTTACCAAGCCACCAGCGCAGGAGCAGGGGGCAGGCGGGGTGCAGCAATTGCCAGACCCGGATAGGATTGGGAAGGAGATTGCGAACCTGCAGGTTGAGGCATTTTTCTATCCCTTGGCAGCGCTTGCTGCCACAATGTTTTTCATAACAACTGCAGCCCCCATACTCGGAGGAGATTCTGGAATGATAATGCATTTCTTGGCAAAGGTTATATGAGAGGATGAAAATGGAAGATATAAAAAAAACTGCACTTTTGTTTGCGATTTTGGCAGCAATTGCCCTCTTTGCATCAGGATGCACCCAACAGCCGAATACAAACCTATCATATGCAGACTGCTGCCAATATTCAGAAAAAAATTATGAATGCTTTATGGTGATGGAGGGGGATGAGCCGAAAAGAGATGGTGACGGAAGAATCGAGCTTAGTGAATGCGGCATATGCGAAAGATGGGATGATTCAAGCGGGCTGTTGTATGACAATGCAGGAAATATTTTGCTGGATAAAAAGAAAATTCCTATCACCCCGGCAGAATGTGAAAATAATTGCAATTTCCAAAAAGCTGACTGCACAAACGAGGATGAGAGCGGAAACTGCTACCTTGTTGAAAACAACAAAATAAACCAAGATGTTGTTGTTGCCCCGATTTGCAGGGTTGCACCCGGAGACCCCTGCACCCAAAACGAATGCTCTGCAATGATATGCTCTGAGCAAAAACCAAGAGTAAGGCTTGCAACAAATGAGCAGGGGCTGAATGCAATGGCTGAGAAGGGGAGCAGTGCAAGCAAGGATGTGGATGATGTTGGCGGGCTGAAGGGGATGATGTGCACATTTGACAAAATGAGCTCAAAAACAACAAGGTTGCTAAAAAAAGGAGACGGATTTATAAATTCATTCAGGCTTGGAATTTCCGGGAGCTTTTCAGATTATGAGCAGGCGCGCTTTTACTTCCCGCCTTCGGATTTTTATTGCGGAAAGCTGGGGGAAAGGGCTGTTGTTGACAGGTTTGTAAATTATTTGGATGATGGAAAGGTATTGCCTCCGTTTAGGGGCGGAAATTTTATGGCAAAATTGCATTACTGCCAAAGGGATGGTGAAAAAGATGCAGATGATTCATATTGGTATTGCACAAATCCGCCCGAGCTGAGCGGCCTGAAATTTATTGTAGGGGAATATGCTTCAGATGAGGCTGCAGAATATGCTTGCGCAAATATTTGCAATTATTGGCAGGGAAAAACCTGCGAAAACAACAACGAGCTTTATACTATTGATATTAATATTGCGCCACCGGGGGCAGATGAAAATATAGAAAAATTTGTAGATTATACAAGATATTATAGTTTGCTTGAAAAAGCTTATCCGATTCCGGACGCCCTTGATTATTACCATATAATGCCGCCCCTTGATGCAGGTGAGGAAGATATGGCAGCGGAGCTGCTAAAGCCGGGACCTGCAGGGGCACGGGTGTTTGAATGCACTGAAAGCACAGATTGCATGTCAAACATATGCAAAAAAGATGAGTTTAGCACAACCGCATGCTTTGACAAAAATACTGGCGAGAGGCTGGATTGCGGATGCAGGCTTATTTATGACTGTGATTTTGCATATTTGTGCGATCAGCTATATAAGAAAAGAACTGTTAAGTGGACAACATGCTATAAATTAAGAAATGAATTGTGTGCATACAGGATTGGAGAGGGATATGTGCTTGCATGCGAATATAATGCAGTAGATAACAGAAAAGAATTTAGTGCATTAAACGATTTTGGAGTGATTACGCTTGAAGATGACAAAATAAGGACTGGAGAATTTTGGGAGTTTGAGCAAACAAAAGACGAGCCACTGGAAATAGGGATAATGCAAATGCTTGGGAAAAAAGAAAGGTGTTACAACAAAAACCTTGACCCGCAATGGAAAGACAAAAAAGAAGGAAGATGTCCCTCTGGGTATGAAAAAGAATTTTATTACAAATGGGTGAATGACCCTACAAGCGTTCGGGGATGTGTTGATGCGGAAGGAGGTTTTCGTGCATGCATAGAAGAGCATTGGGGCGCCTCGTTTGCGCCGGTTCCGTATGAGCAAATAATAATTGACACATACGGAGGGGGGACAAGCTTTTACACGGCCCCAGATATTACTTTTGAACAATTAAAGCAAAGAATGCCTGTTATTGATGCGTGTGAAATGCAATATGGAACAGATGTTATAGAATCAGAAACAAATGAAGGGACGCTGGAGGAAGCGCTTAAAAATTCAGGAGGGTATCCGCAGGATGAGAATGCAAAAAGAATAAACAAAATGTGGCGGCTTAATCGGCAAGGGGAAAATTCAGGGTTTGGAAAATGCATGCGCTCTGGAAAAGGGGATTATGACATGCCGTCGGTATTGGAATACGGAGTTTGCGAGCCTTGCGGCACCACTCTTTCATTGGCGTTTCAGAAAATTACAACTCATGACAAAAGCTATTGCCCAACAACATGCAACACAGTATTTCCAATGTGCTTGTGTGATGATGAAGTGGAAGAACCCAGGGCGCACTTTATTTATTTGCATGAAACAGCTCCAAAAACATATCCAGAGTATGGATTTATTTCAAGCAAAATAGACGAATACATGGCTGCAGGCATAATGCCTGTGCTTGATATAAAAGAGTATGAAATAACCACATCAGCACTTGGTTTGGACAAATATACTAGGTATTGGGATGCAGATGGAGAGGGGAGAGAATGGTGCGAGAATATGGGGGGGGAATGGGAAGAAGAGGGAAACTTTCTTGATTATTCAGACAGCTGCACCTGGGAAATTGGGCTTGGCGGAGATTATTTTCTAAAAGGATTGGCTGACGGGCGCTCTGCATCTATTCTTATAGTGGATGATTTGGAAGGGGTGGAAACCAAGCAGAGAATAAGCAATGTAAGATCACAGTGCCCGGATTGCATGCTTGCGCTTGAAATAAAGCTTGAGGAGGGAGAGGTGCAGAAGGCAATGGAAGACGGCACCTACCCGCAAAGAGTTTCAGATATAATAAGAGAGTTTAGCGAAGAAAAGGAATATGATGAATACAGATTTTCAGATCCTTGGGGAGGGATGCCAAAGCCGCCGCAGATAGCAGATGTGGATATTTTAGTGCTTAATATGAATTTGGAAGGTGCAAGCTTTGGAAATAAAGAAAAGCTGGATAAGGAAGTGAAAAACCTTGTAAATATGTCAAGAAAAATTTTGCAGCATGTTGGCTGGAAAACATTGTGGAAGTTTGAGGGGAATGAAAAAGCATACAAACACCAGGAATTTTACAAAACGCTTTGGGCAAACGAATATGAGATGAGTTTGTATGGTGTTGTGGGGATATTGCTTCCTCCAATGGATGAGCTTATTTACGGAAAGGACATAAAAGATGCAGAGAGTGCATTTTGCGCAGCAGAAGAAGGCTCTACAGAATTTTTGCATCCGGAAAATGTGGTTGCATTGCAGCAGATTTATCCAAGGGAAGGATGCCAGTGCAACCCATGCACTGAAACCGAAATTAAACTTGACCAGTGCAAAGAGAGCGCAAGACTTTGCCTTGACGGAATGCCATGCAAAAGTTATAATGAAGTGAGCGGGGAGTGGGATTTGCCCCCCTCAGGAAAATGCCAGGATGCATGTATTAGGGCAGATGGAGATTATATGAAAAAGTGCGAAGATGTGCAATTAGAAGTCACGTGCAGGGCTATGAGGTCAGATAATGAGTTGTTAAGATTATGCAGTGGGGCGCAGGATTTGCCTGAGTGCGATATTATTACATTTAAGATTAGCGAGCTTGTTACAAATCCGTTCTTAAGCCCGTACAGGGCAGAATTTATTGGGGGCCTACCTGCAAAAGAGCGCTGCTATATAGAGGAGGAAGATGCAAAATTCAGCTACCGCTTGCAAATATCTGCAAGGTCGTTTTCAGAACCCATGATATATCCAACTTATGGGGCAAACACAACAGAGTGCTCAAGGCTTAAGCTTACAGATGAGGATGTTGACACCTGCAACTGGGATTATAGAATTCCGTTGCCCATAAGAAAGACTGCATGGACATGCACAATTTCAGGATAAACACAATAATTTATTTGGATGGGGGAAAAGGAATGAATTTTAAATATTGGTGCAACATAAAAAGAGTAACAAAAAGATGTCAGTCGTCTTTAGGGGTGTAATATATGTATCCAGTTTCATCTCAAGCATATGACCGGGCAATTACTGTTTTCTCGCCAGACGGAAGGCTTTTCCAGGTGGAATATGCCAAAGAGGCGGTGAGAAGGGGAGCCACTGCAATTGGATTGGTTTGCAGTGACGGCGTGGTATTGGTTGCATACAAGCATGCGCCATCAAAATTGCTTGTGCCGGATTCTATGAAAAAAATATTTGAAATTGACACTCATATTTCTGCAACAGCTTCGGGGTTGATTGCAGATGCGAGAAGATTGATTGATATTGCAAGAGTGGAGGCGCAAAGGCACAAAGTTGCATATTCAGAAAGCATTACTGTTGAAGCTATTGCAAAAGAATTGTGTGATTTGATGCAAGTGTATACCCAATACGGGGGAATAAGGCCTTTTGGGGTGAGCTTGCTTATTGCAGGCATTGACAGGGAGCCAAGGCTTTATGAGGCAGAACCGTCAGGTGCATTGACAGGATATAAAGCATGTGCAATAGGCTCTGGGAAGAAAGAGGTGGAGGAGTTTTTTGAAAAAGAATATAAAGAGGATATTTCCTCTTCAGATGGAATTTCGCTTGCAATAAAAGCATTGAAAAAAAATACTGAATTGAAATTGGACAGGGATAATATTGAAATTGCTATTTGCCCGAAAAGCAGCAAAAAATTTGACATACTTTCTCCAAAAGAAGTG
Organism: Microcaldota archaeon; assembly: GCA_043810635.1. Lineage (GTDB taxonomy): Archaea > Micrarchaeota > Micrarchaeia > Anstonellales > Anstonellaceae > 1-14-0-10-45-29. Next base: position 21,024 of record JBDRNY010000021.1, read on the forward strand.
GAAAAATATTTGAAACCATAAAAAGGTGAGTTGGAGCCGAATGGCATCACTTGACAAGGCAATTGTTGCGCATATAAAAGTGGACGGAGCTGAATTTCAGATATTGGTAGATCCTGATTTGGCTTTAATGTATAAATTAGGGCAGAAAAAGGAATTGAATAATGTATTAGTAGTGGAAGAAGTGTTTGAAGATGCTAAAAAGGGGGAAAGGCATAAAAGCTCTGCCCTTCAAAAAGCATTTGGAACAACTGATGTATTCTCTATTGCGGAAAAAATTATCAAAACAGGGCATATTGCCCTGACAACAGACCAGAAGAGAAGGATGGTGAAGGAAAAAAGAAAGCAGATTGCAGTGCTTATTGCAAAGGAGGCAACAGACCCGAGGACGGGCGCGCCCCATCCGCTTGCAAGAATTGAAAATGCGATGGAAAATATAAGGCTTGATGTTGACCCTATTAAAGATGCGTCAGAGCAGGTGGAAGAGGTGCTTGATGCACTCAAGCTCACACTGCCGATAAAGCTTGCAAAAAGAAAAATTGCTGTTAAAGTAGGGCCTGAATATGCCCAGAAAATATATGGAATGCTGAAAAATCATGGAATTGAAAAAGAGCAATGGACTAATGACGGAAGCCTTATAGCAGTAGTAACAGTGCCTGCAGGGCTTGCAGGAGAATTTTATGACCGGCTTAACAAGGCGACCGGCGCCAGTGCTGAAACAAAAGTGATTGAATAAAAAATTCGGATAAACAAACAAAAAAGTAAAATAAATAAAAAATAAACGGACGAAAAAATAAACAATAAAATGAAAAACCCGAATCTTGGAAAACGGTTTGCGGGAAAATAAATTGAAGTTTTTGTTGAGGATAGAAAAACTGAAATAAAAAAAGGTAATGATATGGGAAAAATAGTTGTGCCAGGAGAGGTAATAGCAGAAAGCGCTGTCAGGATGCCTTATACATATACTGACGGCAAAAAAACATATGCGACCGTGCTAAGCCTTGTTTCAGAAGGAAATAAGCTGATACCGCTTGAAGGGCCGTACGAGCCGCTGGTGGATGATGTTGTTATAGGGTATGTTATAGATGTAAGGTTTGCGGGCGCTGACGTGCAGATAAATGCCCCGGGCAGGACATTTCTTTCAAACAGGAATACAAGGGAGAAATTTGCGCTTGGAAGCATTATAATGGCAAGAATAGAAAAAGTGGATGAAACAGGCAGCATAGACTTGAGTGAAGCGAGGGTTTTGAAAGGGGGGATATTGGAAAAAATAAGCCCGGTGAAAGTGCCCAGGCTTATCGGCAAGAAGAATTCAATGATAGGAATGATATCAAGCGCAACAGAATGCAAAATTTTTGTTGGCAGAAACGGATTTGTGTTTATATTAACAGATGGGAATTATGAATTGGCAAAAGAAGCTGTTGAAATGATTGAAAGAGAAGCCCATATTTCAGGGCTTACTGACAGGGTGGCAAAATTTCTTTCTAATAAAACAGGCAAAGAAGTGGTGCCCCAGCCCCAGGAAAATGTTAACCCTTATGCAGATTTGCCTCCGAGGGAGGAAAGAAGGGAGTATGGGAGAGGGCCTCCCAGGCAGGGAGGATATGGCGGAGATAGAAGGGAAAGAAGAGATTATGGTGACAGGCGAGGCCCTCCGAGAAGGCATAGTGGGGGGTATGGAGACAGGAGAGGGCCTCCGAGAAGGCCGAGAACAAACAGCAGATACTAAGGTGAAAATATGGCAGAGGATAAAACAAAGCTTATTAGAAAGGACGGAAAAAGGCTTGACGGCCGTGCAATGGATGAATTAAGGCCGCTTGAAATAAAGGCAAGGGTGCTTAACAACACAGACGGCTCGGCGCTTATAACATGGGGCAAAAACAAAATAATTGTAGGAGTGCACGGGCCGAGGGAATGCATACCCCGCCATGACCAGTCTCCTTACCGCGCAAAAGTGAGGTGCAGGTATAATATGGCTCCATTTTGCTCGCTTGAAGAGCATGGAAGAAGCGGGCCTTCAAGAAGAAGCCAGGAATTGTCAAAAGTTATTAGCGAGGCGTTTGGAAATGTTGTGATTGCGGAAAATTTCCCAAAAACAGCAATTGATGTTTTTATTGATGTGCTGCAGTCTGACGGAGGCACAAGGTGCGCCGCGCTTACTGCTGCCGCTGTTGCGATTGCAGATGCGGGAATTCCCTGCAAAGATTTGATATCTGCGGTTGCTGTAGGGAAATTTGAAGGAAAGCTGGCTGTTGATTTGTCAAAAGACGAGGATAATTTTGGGCAGTCGGACAATCCGATGGCATTTGCTTCAAAAAATAATGAATTGCTTCTTTACCAGATGGATGGGCTGCTTACAAAAGAGGAAATAGGCAAGGCAATTGAGATGGGAAAAGAAGCTGCGAAAAAAATCAATGAGCTGCAGGTGAAGGCATTGCAGGAAGTTTATGCAACCCCGAAAAAAAGATGGGTAGAGCTCGGAAACGGGAAATAAAAATAAGGTGAAACTAATGGAAATAGAAAAAGAAATTAGCCATGACATGGTTGAAAACCTGCTTAAGCAGGGAAAAAGAGGGGACGGAAGAAAAAAGCTGGAATACCGTGAAATTAAGTTGCAGAAAAATGTTATTCCAAACGCCGAAGGGTCGGCGCTTTGCTCTATTGGAAAAACACAGTTGCTTTCAGCAGTTAAGATTGCTTTGGCAAAGCCGTACCCTGACAGGCCTGAAGACGGGATACTTTCAACTAGCGCTGAATTTACCCCGCTCGGCTCCCCTTATTTTGAGCCGGGCCCTCCCAGAGCTGGCGCAATAGAGCTTGCAAGGGTTGTGGACAGGGGAATCCGCTCGTCGGAATGCATTAACTTGAAAAAGCATAATATTGAAAATTCGGAATTTGTGCTTGCAACATATATTGATTTGTGGATACTTGACCATGACGGAAATTTATTTGATGCGGCAATGCTTGCATCAATGTCTGCATTGCAGAATACAAGGATGCCGAAAGTTGAGGAAGACAAGATAATTCGGGATGAAATTGTCGGAAAGCTGAAATTGTCAACTTCGGTTGTATCGTGCACATTCACCAAAATCGGGGAAAATCTCCTCCTGGACCCTGCATTTGAAGAGGAAATTGGTGCTGAAGCAATGCTTACAATAGGCACCACCCCGGAATATGTGTGTGCAGTGCAGAAAAGCAAAAGAGGGGGGCTGACCCAAAAAGATATATTGGAATTGGTAGATATATCTTTTGACAAAGGAAAGGAATTGAGAAAATTCCTGGATTGAATTTTGAAGAGGTTATTATTATGGCAGGCAAAAATGTAAGAAGCGGCGCTGAATTAAGGAAAAGGGCGGCAGCAGTAAAAGCTTCAAAAACAAAAAAGCACATCTGCCCCCGCACCGGGAAGAAAATGAAAAGAATTTCAAATTCCATCTGGAGGTCTGCGGGAGGGTATGTGTATGCAGGGGGGGCGTATGCGCCAGCCACTTCATCAGGGGAAGTTTTTTCAAGAATGGTAAAAGAGTATAAGCAGAAAAAAGCAAATAAGAAGTGATGGCTATGTATATGTGTGCAAAATGCAAAAAGGAAATTAATGAACTGGAAACAAAGTTTACAAGGTGCCCTTACTGCGGATGCAGGGAAGTGCACAAAACAAGGCAGCCTATTGCAAAAGATGTGGATACTGATTAGGCGCTTCCTTTTTTATATTATCTAATTCCAAACTTAATTTGTATGTTAATTACTGTTTCGAAAAATTCCTCCGGAAAAATAAGGAGGAGTGCGGAAAAAATTGCTGCGCATATTCCGGAGTGTGGGTATATTCCGCGCTCGGGAAGGGCTATTTCAGAAATTTGCAATATTGTAAATAAGAGAGGGGGGAAGGAAATATTTGTTATTGATGAAAAAATGAGAGTAAGGAAATATTATGAAAAAGAAGGGGAATGGTGCTGGGATGCACGCTCGTTTAAAATAAAAAAAATAAAATTCGGGAAAATTGTGGAAAGAGAAATTTTTGATATGAAACTTGTTGCGAAAAATAAAGAGGGGAAAGATATTGTAGAATTTTTGGTTTTGAAAGCGGGTATGCGGAAAAATTGTGCGAAGAATGCGTGGAAATGAAAATCGGTGTGAAAGGGGGAAAGATGAATATCAAATTTGAAAATGAGGAGAATATTGAAATTGAATATGAATGGGATGAATTATGAAAAAAGTGGAATTAAAATTTGAAAATGAAGGGAGTGCGAAAAATGCTGGGAAAATTATTTCAATGCAATTGGAAAAAATAGGAAAAACAAAAACGAATGCGGAAATAAGGGGAAAGGATGTTGAAATTAAGATAGAAGATGAAGGGAAGAGTAATGAAAAGGCGGCATATTATGCTGCAAAAAGGCTTGGAACCATGCTTTCTGAAATTGATAAGCAGATATAAAGGGGGGGAATTCAGTAAACTATCAGGTAATTCGCGTTGTCAAAAAAAGACTGGACCGTGATTTTGCATAAAGCAGAAGAAGGAGGCTACTGGGTGGATGTGCTTAATCTCCCGGGATGCATCTCACAAGGTGAAACAAAAAAAGAGGCACTCGAGAATATTAAAGAAGCCATTGAGCTTTATCTGGAAACGGTTGGGGAAGCAGGGTAAACCATTAAAACCCTAAAATCCTTATGTAATACCATAATATTTGAAGCAGGTGAATTTGTATGGCAGAATCTATCAGAGACCCGAAAAAGCTTCGGGCAGATGTTGATGAATTCCAAAGATTGCAGAGGCAGATGCAAATGCTTGGGATGCAGAAGCAGCAGATGCAGATGCAAATTGAAGAGATGAAGCTGGCGCAGGAGGCGCTGAAAGATGCGAAAGGGGAAATTTACAAAGCTGTCGGGAATTTGCTTGTGGAAGCTGAAAAAGGGAAAACAAAAAAAGAATTGGAAGGCAGAATTGAAACATTTGAAGTAAGGAGAGGGACGATTGCAAAGCAGGAGGAAAAAATGAGGGAAAAATTGGATTCCCTGCGGAAAGAGCTTGAGAAAGCGACAGCGGCTGCGGGAAGCTCGTAAGGGTAGAATAATGGCTGCAAGAAAAAAGAGGAAAAGGAAAAAAGCAAAAAGGGAGATGGCAGGCTATTCCCCCTCCCCTCCAAAAAAAATAAAAAAAATATTTTCTTCTTTCAAAAAGAAAAAAGCAATAATTACATTCCACTCGCTTGCGGATTTGGATGCGTGTGCATCAGCCCTTGTTTTGGCCCAGGAATTGGGAAATGCGGAAATTGGAATGCCAGACAGGATAAATTCTGAAAGCAAAAGGGTGCTTGGGAAAAATTCCGGAAAATTCCTTAAATTTTTGGAATTGAGGAAAAAATTCCCGAAAGCAAAAATAATTTTGCTGGATTGCAATGAAAAAAGCCTGCTGCCGCATCTGCATGAAAATGAAGCGGATGTGTTGATAGACCACCATGCACTGCAAAAAAATTCTGTGGATGCAAAAATAAAATGGATAAACCCCGAGGCAAGCTCTACTTCTGAAATGATAGGGGAATTGGTAAAAAATCCGGATGCTTTCCAGGCAAAAATGCTTGTTTTGGGCATATTGTCTGATTCTGCAAATTTGGCAAATGCAAATGCAGGCACTTTTTCTGTGCTGTCAAAATTGCTTTCAAAATGCAATGAAAGCTATGAAGCAATGCATTCAATGCTGCGCATTCCGCGCTCGGTGGAAAGCAGGATGAGGGTGCTGGAAGGGCTGAGAAATATTAATTTTATGCAGAAAGGGGGGATAATTTGCGCAATTGCGCAGGTTTCTTCAAATGAATCCCATGTTGCGGATGCGTTTATACGCGCTGGCGCCGACGGTGCGTTTGTAGGCGCGGCAGGAAGAAATAGTGCAAGGGTTTCTGCAAGAGTGAAGCAAAGAATGGTTGCGCATATTGATTTGCCGAAATTGATGGGTGAGGTTGGAAAAATAATTGGCGGAGGCGGGGGAGGGCACCCCGCCGCTGCGGGCGCAACAGGCGCAAACCCGCAAAAATTGGGGGAAGCGCTTGCATTGGCGCAAAAGCTTTTTTTCAGGCATACAACAGCAAGAATAAAAATTTAGGGCTCCAAATAGCTTAATGACAATTGTAGAAGAGTTGCGCTCAAAAATTTCAAAAGAAGAGTTTGAAACAGGAGTGCGGGAGAAATTGGAGGAATTTCACCACCTTATTACAAAAGAAAGCGCGGAATATTTGCTTGCATTGGAAAAAATAGGGGCAAAAGCAAAATTAGAAAATATTGAATCTGCAAAACTGAAAGGAATTCCGTGCATTTTGAATGCAAGGGTGGAAAGGGTGTTTTTGCCCCAAATATTTGAAAAAGGGGGGGAGGAATCCCGAACTCAGAGGATGCAAATTTCTGACCAGACAGGGGGGGTTATAGTTGCATGCTATGATGAGGGAAGCAAAAAAATTGACAAAGAAATTGTTGCGGGGGATTTGGCTGAAATAGGGCCCGTGAGGTTTCGGGGGGAGGAATTTCATCTTCTTCCAAAAGGAAATGTGAGAAGGATTCAGAAAGGGGCAAGGGGAAAGCTGAAGGATGAAAAATTGCAGGTTGGGAATTTTGAAGGAAAAGTTGTGCAATTTCAGGGGGATTTTCCATATAAAAAAGGGCAGGCAAGGCTGGTTGGAGAGGGGGAAACTGCATTGATGAGCTCTTTTGAATTGGAAGACGGGAGCGGGAAAAAAAGAGTGGTGGTTTGGGACAGCCCCGGCATGAAAAATATTTTGAAAAAAGGTATGGAAGTTGAAATTGAAAACGGAAACAGAAGAAACGGGGAAGTGCATATTGGAAAAGGGGGAAGACTGGTGTTTGACAGGAAGGAGGAGAAAAGGCCTGAAATTGAGAGAATTGAAATTAATGAGGGGGAAGTAAAAGTTTTTGCTAAAGAAAAAACAATTGTATTTGAAAATTTGGAAGAAGCGTGCTTTAAATTCGGCATTGGAAAAGTGCCTGAAGGAATTAAGGAAAAAACCGCGCTTGAATTAAAGAAAAATGATTGGGTTGGAAAGCCGTTGCCTTTAAAATGGGAAAAAAATTAAGTTCTTGAGCCGGGCAGCCATGTGTAAACTGTCATATTTCCAACATATTGCGCCTGCTCGCTCCCTATCTCGCGCTCAACATAAACAACTCTTCTTACTTTTGCTATTTCTGCATTGGCAGGTGGTTCGTTTCCAAATTCAACATTTATGGCTTGGGGGAAAGGAGGATATTTGAATGTGTCAGGGTCTGCAATTGCAAGCCGCATAACAACATAATATTCTGCAGAAGTTGCCATCAACACCCTTGAGTCATCATAATTTTGTCCGGGTATAAGATGCACGCTTGCAGCTTCTATATTTGGCCGCGGTACCCTTTGATAAACCAAATTTCCTGGAAATGAATTTTCCACTCCAAACCCTGCTCTCATTGCGCCTGAAGGGTTGATATACCAATTAGAAGGATTGCCAACTCCAAGCATTAAATCAGAAATTCGGTGAGCTTCGCTTTGCAAATAATCTGTATCTTCATTCATCTGGGAGCGGAGCGCAAACCAGTGGTTCATTAAAATAGAAAGGGCCATGATGAAAATTACAGAGGCAAGGATTGCATCAAATGAAAAATATTGCCCGCGCAAAAAATTCATATGTCCACCTCAATTCTTGTGCCATCCTCATCTGTAATATAATTAAATGAAATTGCCCCGCTGCTTGAATACACTTCAACTACAGTATAATGCACTCCTCCGGCATTATATTCATGAGAATATCCGCCGCCCGGCAAAGTGAAATTTCCAAATCCTATTGGGTATGCAAAGCTCATTTCCTCCCCGTCTCTGCCTTCCACATCAGCATAAATCCATCCCGAGCTTACAAACCTCAATCTATAAGGCTCTCCATTCACTTCTTCCTGAATATTGAATTTTGCAGAAAAGCCCGGGCCTCCGTCCAATACGAATTTTGCATAATCCCCTACTTGGTTTACTGTTGCCCTTGCAAGCATAAATTCCCTTTTTTGTATGTCTGCATTAAAGCTGGAAATAATGAAAAGCGTGAAAAATACGAACATAAGCATGAAAAATGCAATATAAATCATAACTTCCATTGACACTTGCGCCTTTTTGCAACCCCGCCATTTTTTTTGCAATTCAATTTCCATCCCAATAACCTTTTTTTCTATTCCGCCCGCAATACAAATTTTTCAATATTTTCATCCGCCCGGTTTTTTGCAATTCAATTTCCGCTTTTCAATTCCAAACCTCTTTTTTTCAATAATCCACTCCCGGCACGAACCTTACAATATTTACATATTGCCCCTCGTTTTTTACAATAAGCACCTGTGAGCCTGGGTTGAGGGTGCCGTCAGCACGCTCAAGATAATTTAAATTATGGGCAACATGGCCTGCAGGAATATTTTTCACAGGCGCAGGGGAAATTACAATAACTCTTACTTCCCCGCCTGTAGAATCATCAAGAGTAAGCACAATATCCCTTCCTTTTGTTTTTATTTCATCAGGGCAGATGAGCTTTCCATTAGGGTCGATTGAGCAGATTATTTCATTTCCACTCAAAGAAACATCCATAATTCCGTCAGGGTAATTTACCAGAATAGTTCTTCTTGCCCCATACCCTTCATACCAGACTTCCCCTGCAGTGTCTGATATATGCTGTGCCATTGCCTTTGCCTGCATTTGGTTTAATGTTTGTATTTTCAAAGTGGTGGAAGAATAGAAAATCAATACAAGGGGGATTATGAATACCAGTGCAATTCCCAATATCATTAAAGTTTCAACTGCCGCCTGCCCGAATTTTGCTTTTGTTTTATTAAACAAATTCATAATACCACTTATCTGCAGCTTGAACCGTCGTTTACAAGAGATTCAGTAAATTCTAACTCTTCCAAATTATACCTGTTAGATGGAACTTCACCAGGATTGGCATCATCCGGCAGGGTTGTTAATGCAAACCTCCCAACTCCCACCTGCCTTATGTATTTGTCTTCCATGCACATCCAATAAGATTTGCATCCGGGCAGCCCTTTTTCAAAAACTCCGGAGCATTTGGGCGTGCTGACACCCTCTTGATAAAAATGATAATCCATGCGAGACCTTCGCTCATTATTTACGCCTCTAGAATCTGCAGTGTTTGCATTCGGGTCACGCCATCCGCCAGCCCATGCGCCAACATTAAATGATTCAATTCCATATTCAAGAAAGGGGGAGGAGTAAGGAGTTATGCCGTCATAGCTTTTCAGCACAGTAAGCCTTTGCAAATAAGAGGGGCCGTATTCGGATTTTACATAGTATCCGCAAATTGCCATATCCCTCGGGCCAGTCATATCCCATAATTTGCTGTCTGCAGAAGTACTACTTGCTTCCTTCATCCTAAGCGCAGCAAGCCTGTCTGCCTTGCTTGTAGCACTATTATATTCTTCCATTATTTCACTGTAATTTACATCATTTTCAATAAGTGCTTCAGAAAGCCCAAGATGATAATTTTTTTCAATATCTGGAAGCCGGCCTGACAGACAAATATAAGGTATGTCAGTGTTTTTTGGAATTGTTTCCACAACATAATGCGGCTCTTTAATATAAGTATCAGGATCTGCAAGGACACTGCAGCCCCTTCCCCTAAGCTCGTAATATCGTATTTTGTAAAGGCAGCCTTTTTGTGTTATTTGATATAAAAAGCAATTAGGGGCAATATTATTGATAGCAAATCCATCATCAAAGCCTGCAGGTTGATGGAGTAATATTATCCCCCCAAAATATTTGGATTGTTCAACTGCAGTTTCCACGTTTGTTGTTGCATAAATATACTGGTTTATCCTGGAGATGTTAAATCTGTAATTTAAATCTGGATTGTTTTTTACAAATTCAAAATATTCTTTTGTTTCTCCATATGAAACAACAGGCCCGAAAAACCAGCCCATCCCTTCTATTGCATCAGGCGCTGCAGCCGCAATTTCTGCCCTTGCATCAGCAGGAACTTCATATTCTTGCGAATGATAAACATTTTTGTGAGGAAGGGCATAAAGATCAGTAATTGTCCCGATTGAAATTCCTCCGGGAGAGAGTTTGTATTTCAAATCATTTCTTAAAAGCGAGGGGTCTGTGAATCCGTTTATATCCACTGAAACATTTGCTTCCAATAATTTGTTTATTTCCACCCTTCCGTCATCATCATAAAATTTTACAGGCACTTTCAAATAAACCCCGACAGTCCATTCATCCCTGTGGCTGAAATTATAATCCTGCACTTCGCCCCATTCAATATTATAGCCAGACATTTTTGCGGCTTTTGCGGTTTCTTCAAAATAATATGAAAGCAGGTATTTTTTTTCTTCACCTGAAAATGTGAGGTTTTTCTGCACCCAGACTATGCCCATTCCTTCAGGTATTGCATAATTATAGAAAAATTTGTTTTGATATGAATTAGAAGAGTCGGTTATATACGCGCTGGTATTTCCATATACCATTAATTCATACATGGTTTTGTTTACATAATAAGTTCCGTCAGGGTCGCGAACTCGGTTTGGCTCATTCTCCTCTTCCACGGAATAAGCATTTCTATATATCCCCATAATTTCTCCTTGGGGATGCTCTTCAATCGTGCCTGAGAGGTTGTCAAGGCAGTAAATCATTGATGCATTTACAAACCTGGAAAATGATTTGTTATCTATAAGGGAAAGGGAGGTGCGCATTGCATCAATCCTGAAATTTTCCGCGGCGCGCTTTTCCTCAATCTGCTGAGTCTGGGCCCATAGTTGAACTGAAATAAATATAAATGAAATTAAAATTAAGGCAAGCACCGTGAAAATAAATCCTTTTTTGTTTTGAATAATTGAATTCATATTTAACCCCATACTGTAAGCCTCAATAATCCTACGCTAAAATCCCCGTGTATAAAGGAGCTTGCTGTCTGTATATCGCACGGCACTTTTGTGCATTCGGAAGGGGGGGTGGTGTATACCGGCGTCCCTGCGGTTCTGGATTCATACGGCATATAGCCTTTGCACACTACATTGCAATTCATTGAATCCCCGCCGATTACGGGGTCTTTGTATACTGCAATTAAAAGGGTGGAAGAGGCGGCAACACGGTGGAAAGGCATATTGCAAAAACGCATTCCATTGTCATACCTGCTCGGGCAGTCAGATGATGCATTATGTATCGGATGCCACTGCCTTGTTCCAAAATCATAATAATCATAAGAATAGGAATATGGATCTGGCACCAAATCATTTGTAATTTGAATCAACTTCGCAGAATGGGAGGGGTCAATATTTCCTTCTAATGCGCCTTGTACTGCCTCTCCAAACAAATCTTTTCCCCCATCATATCTTACTTCATATAATGAGTTCAAACTATCTTGGGCAATATAATTTGCCTGCTCAAGCGCGCGGTAATAGCCCACAGGGGAGGATGAAACCACCACCAGGGATTGGACGGCAATAAGAATAAGCGAAAATGCTACGAATGAATCTAAAGAGAAAGCAAACCCCCGCTTTTCCATATGGCAAAAATAGCAGGCAAGAGTTTAAAATGTGAGGGAAGGCAACTAATATAGGTGGTGTGATGAGAGGGCAGCTTTCTGCGGAGATGCTTATTATTCTTGCAATTATTTTGGGGCTTGTTTTTATTGTATTTACCCAGATGACAAAAACCGTGAAAGACACTGGGGAAGCGGTTGATGAAAGGACAGGGAAATTGATTAATGCGACAGCATTAAGCGCTGAAGAAATGGCATGCGTAAAAGATGCTGATTGCGAGAAAGTAGATGATGCGTGGGAATGCGATGTGAGCAAGGGGCATTGCACAGAAAAGTAGATTTTGATGAAAGGGCAGCTGACTCTTGAAATGCTTGTTGTGGGCGCGCTTGCGCTTGCTCTATTGCTAATTGCGGCAAGTGCGGTATCAAAAATTCAATATGCAGAAGCCATGATGTTTGAAAGAAAAATATTGCAGGAAGAATTGCATTATATGGCAGAATATGCTGATGAAATTTGCATTTTGGGCGCTGGCAATGCGCGCACTGTGCCTCTTTCAAATACTCCTTTGAATATTGATGCAAGTGAAAATAAGAAAATGCTTATTGTAAAATTAGGGGAGTGGCATGCGGTTGAGGAAACTGCTTGTGAAATTAAGATAATTGAGAATGTTCCTTTTCAAAATACTGCATATTTGTGGTATGAAGAAAATGAAGATAAAGTAATTCTTTCTTCTGAGCCGAAAACCTGAGCCGAACCAAATCCACAACCCTTTTATACAATACAACGGTTGGAATTTACGGTGTTGTTTATGGATATGGGCGCAAAAACAATATTGTTTGCAATTTCAATTTTTTCATTAATTTTAATGGCAGGCTGTGTTGAGCCGCCTCCGCCTAACGGGGGAGGGCAGAATATTACTACCCAGCCAGGGGGAGGGCAGATTATCGTGCCCCCTGATTTGAGCGGTCAAACAGAAGAATTGAAAAAATTTGAAAATATGGATGAAATGCAGAAATGGCTGAAGGAAAATACCAAACAAGACAGGTATTATTATGATGATGTGATGTATGAATCAGCTCCTGGAATGGATATTCTTGGCATGGCTACAAGCGGTGCGGCGTCTAAAGCAGCGCCTGTTGCGGGCGTGGATTATTCTGCAACAAATGTACAGGTAGTTGGTGTGGATGAAGCTGATTTTGTAAAAACAGACGGAAATTATATTTACATTATACACAACAATGAGCTGATTATTGTTGATGCAACAAACGGAGGGGAAAATTCTGAAGTGATATCAAGGACTGAAATTGTTGATGAAGATGCGAGCTATTATTCCCCCCAAGCAGAGCAGATGTTTATCTATGGAGAGAGGCTTGTGATTTTTGTTGACAAGCCGGATGAGGCAATTACATTTCCGAGGTATGATATTACGCCCAGGGAAACTTATGTTGAAAACACGGTTGCTATTATATATGATATAAGCAACAGGGAGGCTCCTGAAATAAATGAAGTTATGACAATTTCAGGAAGCTATTACCAGTCAAGGATGATTGGGGACAAGGTGTATGTGATAACAAGGGAAGATGTAAATTATTACTCACCCGTACGCGAGCCTATGATATATTATGATGTGATAGAAATTCTTCCGCCTGTATATTATTTTGACCACCCTGAAGATGATTATGTTTTCCACACAATTGCGTCAATAGATGTTGATGATGAGGAAATTGTTGATGCCCAGACATTTTTGATGGGCTATGGAAACACAATGATGATGTCAACGGAAAATATGTATATTGCATACCAAAAATATGACCAGTGGTACTGCTATTGGTGCTATGAGGAGAAAAGGTATGACAGGGAAAGGTTTTTTGAAGTGGTTGTGCCGCTTCTGCCTGACAACGTGGCAAACAAAATTTATGAAATAGATGGGAAAAATGTTTCAGAGCAGGAAAAATGGAGGCAGATATCCGCCAAATTGGAAGATTTCTTTGAACCAATACTTACTGATGAGGAAACATATATGGATAAGAAATATTACGAGGAATTGATGGAAAAAATAGAAGATGCTTTGGCAGAATATGATGCAAACAAAAAGCTTGATGAAACCGCAACCATTATACACAAATTCGGGGTGGACAACGGGAAAATTACATACAAAGCAAAAGGTGCGGTGCACGGATATTTGCTAAACCAGTTTTCAATGGATGAATTTGAGGGGAATTTGAGGGTGGCAACAACAGTGGATATTTGGACAACCTACAAAAATTTGGAATACAACAATGTGTATGTATTGAATGAGGAAATGGAAACAATCGGCTCTCTTGAAAGGATTGCGCCTGACGAGGAAATCTACTCTGCGAGGTTTATGGGCAAAAAGCTTTATTTGGTAACATTCAAGCAAATAGACCCGTTCTTTGTAATAGATTTGTCAAATCCGGAGGAACCGGAAATACTTGGCGCATTGAAAATACCGGGTTATAGTGATTATTTGCATCCATATGATGAAAATACTATAATAGGGGTTGGAAAAGAAACAGAAGAAAATATTTGGGGGGGGAGTAAGCACAGGAGGGGTGAAAATAGCCCTCTTTGACGTGAGCAACCCCGAGAAGCCGAAAGAAATTGACAAAATAGAAATTGGGAAGGGGGGTTCGGACAGTGCGGTGCTGCATGACCATAAGGCATTTTTGCTTGACAAAAGAAACAGCATAATGGTAATTCCGGTGAAAGAAGTGGAAGTGGAGGAAGGGCTTTTCAGGGACAAAACAACTGTATTGGACGGAGCATATGCATTCAGGATCGACAAGGATGGATTTGAGGAAATAGGAGTGGTAAGGCATTCCAAGAAAAAAGATTATTATGACAGCTGGAGAAGCCAGGCAACTGTTATGAGAAGCATGTATATCGGCGGGGATTTGTACACAATTTCGACGCAATATATAAAGGCAAATAAATTAGAAGATGGGTTGCCTTCCTTAAACAGCATAGAATTGCCTGAAGAAGAGGAGGATGACTGGTGGAATTGGTTTGAATAAAAATGTTCAGAATGCCAAGGGAGGGATTTGAACCCTCGGCTTCCAGATTTCTCAGAGAGCCATTATTCATCATTAAGCAAAAATGCTTTCGGCACTCATACGGCTTTGCATATGAGTCTGGCACTCTAACCAAACTGAGTTACCTTGGCAACAGATATTATTTGAACAAATAAAGAATAAAAAAGGAGCATAAGCAGTGCAACTGGAAATAAAATCCAAAATTCCCTTATTTTTTCATAACTTTTTTTCATTTTTCAATTATTTGAAATTTTTGCTTCGGAAATGCCGTGAGAGAAAGATATTTAAATCATGTGTGAGATGGTTGGAATGGTGGTACCAGTGTTGGGTTTGTCCAAATTCGTTCCTAAGAAGATGTTCTCGTATATATTTGCTATTTTTGCAATATTTCTTTTGATGGGTTTGTCAAATGCTGCATTAAGCATTTTTGCAAATACCACCAATGCTACCACCAATAGCAGTTTCAGTTATACTTGGTATTCGAAAAATGCAACTTTAATTCAGATCAATGTGACTGCAAATGATTCGGATTATTTGCAGAATATTACTAATGTTACCTTGAACGGCTCTGTTTGTAGTGAAGGGGCACTCGTAGCTTTTGTTAACACCACCAATGCAACAAACGGCAGTGGCACCAACAGTGCATTTTCAACTGTTAATTGGACTGTTAATTGCACATTCTCGCAGGGTGCAACCGACGGGCCGAAAAACCTTACAATTACAGTATATAACAACAAGTCTGAAAATGCGACTGTAAATATTACAATTACCCAGGATACTACGGGCCCCACATTTGTAAAGCACCCCAACAGCACAGGAGTGCTTCAGCAAGATAATTGGTATTCTGACTGGTATGTTAATGTTACTGACAATGAAAATATTTTGAATATAACAATCAATGTGTCAGATGCAGGAGTGTGGAATGTTTCCCATATCAACATCAGCTTGTGGAATAACAGCCAAGGAGGAGCGGTGCACACATTCTTTGGAGTGTGGAATATGTCCAACACTTCAACCCAATGGAACATCACCCTTAACCTCACAAACATATCATTTAACAACCACACAATTACAACTCCGGAAGGATATATTCTTTACATAAACGGAAGTGATGTTTTGGGCAATGTGCCTTCAGGCTCTCCTGAAAACCAGTCAATCAGCTTATTATTGCATAATTTAGGAAATGTGCAGGGGCCGCCGGCAGACGTAATAATGAACGGCGTTAATATAAGCCAGTGCATAAGGGAAACTACTGCATCAACAAACATGAGCAAAATCAGGAATTATGCTGCAACCAACTTTGTAATGGAATCGGAAATGAACGGCACAGCCACATGCAGTGCAATGTTTGGAATGACCCAGGCAGCCCCGTGGAATAACACCTTCCAGAAAATTGGAAAAGTAAACTTTAGCCTTGTTAATATAAGCAGCCAGGCGCAGGCGCAAGCAGTTATGATGGCAATGGGCAATGCAATACAGATACAGATTGCGCCTCCGCGCTCTTACAGAGCTTCAAGAATTTATGTTAATTCAAGCGCGATATCATCGCTTAACACAAGCGCAAATATTACATTGTATTACCTGCCGCTTTGCGGCGTACCTAATATAAGCTATGACGAGGGAGGAGACAACAGTGTGGTAGTTGTTGCAAATTCAACATGGTATGATTCAGCCAATTACACCTGCTTTACAAACCTTACAATACAGGTGGGCAATTTCTCAGGCTATAACTTATCAGATGTTACTCCGCCTTCAATAAGAATACTCAGCCCGCTTAATGCATCAAACTATTCCTCGGCCCACATAAGTTTCTCAGTAAACGGAACTGGGAGCGAGATAAGCTATATTGCCTCATGGATTGTGAATTCCTCAGGTTCCACAGTCAGTAACGCAGGTTTTGTGTTCAATGGCACCCATAATTTAGGAAACACCTCGGGGTGCGTTAACATTTCCCCAAGCTGGGCAAATATGACATGCAATATGACCAATCTAAGCCTGCCTGCAACCGCAGGAAATTATACATTATATGTAAGAGCATATGACTTTGGAGGAACCTCTGGAAACATCCTCCTAGTAAATTCATCTTTTGTAAACAACACAGGCCCGACGGTTAGTGCAAATGTTACATATACAAACAAAACCACAGGGCACACCATAACCATCCAGGCAACATTTGCTGATGACAACGGGGCAGATGATATCAACTTTACAAATGTGAGCTTAAACTTAAGCGGCTACACCAATGTTTCATGCACATATAATAGCAATACTACATCTGGCGGCTCGTTTACTGTTTATTACAATTGCACAAACAACACAGCATTTGTGCAGGGCAGGAACTTCACCCTTAACATAACTGTAAATGACACTTACAACACCACAGTCAATGCAGTGTATGCTGCAGGGGACGGCAATATGTCATTGCCTGACAATGCGCCTGTAATAAGCGCGGTTGCAATTACGCCCTTGCCATTATTCAACTTTACAAACGCTACATGCACCCCGACAGTGTCAGACCCTGACAATGATACGTTTAATTATACCTACAACTGGTCGATTAACGGAAGCTATACAAGAAATTTGAGCGGAAATACATACAATACAACAGATACTATGTGGTATGTTTCCAACTACACTGCTGGTTCAAATATTACATGCATGGTGATTGTAAACAGCACATATGCAAATGCAACAGCAGTTAATTCAACCACATATATTGTGTCAAACCAGACAGGATCTAATATGACAATTATAAATAATATTACAATGAATGTATCCCACTCCCTAAACTACACAACTGTAGCAGGAGATGTATCGCTCAATATGAGCTTTGTAAACGGCACCAATGTAAGCATGCCTGCAGGCAACAACTATACTACAGAAGTAAATGCAACGGAAGGAAATGTTTTCTTGTGGATTTCCAACTTCACCGTATCCAGCGGTGATTTGACAAATACAAATACATCGCAATACGGCCTTATCTTCCAGGGAGGGCCTTCAGGAGTGAATTTCACGCCAAATGCAACTGTGACATTTAATTACAGTGGAGTTTCAGCAGCACTGCAAGCCCAGATTGAAACAGCATTGGCTGCAGGAAATCTGTGGATTAAGAAATGCAATGAATCCGGAGGGGCATGCCAAAACCTTTCCCCAAGCGGATATTCCGCAGCAAGCAACCTCATCAATGTAAGCATATCAGGATTTTCAGTGCTTGGAATTTATGACAACACATCAGCACCTGCTGCAGCAGCCACACCCGGAACAACCAGCAGTGGAAGCTCAACTGGTGGAGGCTCATTCTCCCAGCCAGTTCCTGCAACACCTTCAGCTGGTGAAGAAGAGGAAGGAGAAACAACACCGCCAGCAACTCCGCCATCAGGAGGAACTGTTGAACAGCCAGGGCCTGGGGAAGCAGGAGGGCAGCAGCCTGGAGAAGGAGAGCAGCAGCCCCCGACAACACCAACAACTCCGCAGCCGGGCACAACAATAACTCCGCCAGGAGGAGCGGCTCCAACAACGCCTGGAGAAGAGCCGGGAATTGACTTCTTCGGCATTTTGGTATCTCTTGTAGGAATAGTCATCCTCATTGCAATAGTCGGAGGAGGGGCATTCCTGCTGTTAAGAGGAGGCAAAGGAAAAGGGCTTGCTGGCATTTAGCCCATTTTTTCTTCTTTTTTATTTTTATTTTCTTTTCAATATAGCCCAATTACTTTTTATTTTATTGCAACCTATCCTAATTATGGCAAAACATAAGAGGCGAAGATGATGGCAAAACAACAGCAGAAAAGGTTTTGCCAGACTTATCCGGGAAAAAGGAGGATAAGCTGATGGCAAAATTACATGAGAAAATATTGGATATTGCGATTCAGCGGGGATTTCTCATTCCTTCAGCCGAAATTTACAACTCTCCTGCAGGATTTTATGATTACGGGCCTGTGGGGGCGGCTGTTAAAAGAAAAATGCAAAATTTGTGGAGAGAATTGTTTGTTTTAAGGCAGGGGTATTTGGAAATTGAAACCAGCATAATACTTCCGCATAATGTGTTTGTTGCTTCAGGCCATGCTGCAAATTTCAAGGATTTTATGATTGAATGCAAAAAAGAAAAGAAAAAATTTCGGGCAGACAAATTGCTTGAAGAAAAAACAGGAAAAAGTTGGGAAGGAAAGAGTGCCGGGGAAATTGAGAAAGGGATAAAAGAGCATAAAATAAAATGCCCGGATTGTGAGGAAGAGCTGGCAGATGTTGCTTCTTTTAATTTGATGTTCGGCACAAGGATAGGCAGTGGAAAAGATGATAATGCAAATTTAAGGCCTGAAACAGCGCAGGGAATATTTCTTGCATTTAAAAGAATATTTGCGCAATACGGGGCAAATCTGCCTGTTGCAATAGCCCAGATTGGAAAATCTTTTAGAAATGAAATTTCCCCCCGCCAGGGATTGGTAAGGATGAGGGAGTTTACGCAAATGGAATTAGAATATTTTTTTAACCCTAAAAATGACAAAATGGAAGAATTTGAAAAATTGAAGGAAAAAAAGGTGAGGATAAAGCTTCCTGCAAAGAAAAACGAGGAAGCGAAAATTGAAGAAATAACATTGCAGGAAGGGGTGGAAAAAAAATATTTTCCAAATGAAATTATGGCAGTAATGATATATTGGCAGCAGGAATATTATGAAAAAATCGGAATTGACAAGAATAAATTTCATTTCAGGATTATGCCCCCAGAAGAGTTGCCCCATTATTCCAAGGGAAATGTTGATTTGGAAGTGGAGACAAGCTATGGGGTGATTGAAACAGTCGGCACTGCTTATAGGACAGATTTTGATTTATCCTCCCATCAAAAGCATTCTAAACAGGAATTGGCTGTGCATGTGCAGGGGGAGGGAAAAATAATCCCCCATGTAATTGAGCCTTCATTTGGAGTGGACAGGCCGTTTTATTGCATTTTAGAGCATTGCTTTAGGGAGAAGAGCAAGGAAAAGGAGTGGGAATGGTTTGCTCTTCCGCCGTCTATTGCGCCTTATGTTGCAGGAATATTTCCATTGCAAAAAAAAGATGGATTGCCTGAAATTGCGGAAAAAATTGTGAAAATGCTTCGTGAGGAAGGGATAGATGTTTATTATGTGAGAACAGGTTCGATAGGGAAGAGATATGCGCGCGCTGATGAAATCGGGGTGCCTTATTGCATTACAATAGATTATGAGAGCAAGGAAAAAAATGATGTTACAATTAGGTATCGGGATGACGGGGGGCAGGAAAGAATTGCAATAAGCGAGCTGGCGGGGAAAATAAGAGAATTGGAAAAAGAGGGGAAAACTTCGCTAAAATGATTCTGGCTCCTTTGGCTGGGAAGAAGGAACTTCCTTAGGTTTTTCATCATTTTTTGAAGAATAGATTTTCACATAAAGCGCTACCCCGGAAAGCGCTATTGCATATATGGGCCACAAAAGCCAGCCAAAAGAATCTTTGCTTTGCCTGGAACTAAGAAATATGGAAAAAAGTTCTGAAAATGAATATGTTCCCTTATCTTTTTCCTTGAACCACGAAACCCAAGCTTGTGCAGTAGTATTCTGCAGGATGCTACGAGTTTGGAAAAGTTCGGATGGGATTCCTCCTATGTCGTGTATCATAAAAGTTAGGGGAGAGTCTTTTACAATTGGTCCAGTTTCAACAAGCAGGGACCTGTAATCAGAGTATATGCCATTACATGCTACACTCCATAAATACGTTTTCGCCTCCATGTTCTTGGAAGTAAAAACAATTTTTTCCCCGGCAGGCACCCGAAGCGGACCTAAGGGGGACGAGCCTTCAGACAGAAAAAAACAGGTTGCAGCATCAGACTCTTGGCTTTCTCCAGTATAAACAAATGAAAAATCAACGCTTGAGCTGTTGGTGCGCAGACCGTCAATTGGAGAGATAAGCTCGACAGAGGCAACAGCAAAGATGAGTGGGAAAAGAAGAAATACCGCAACAAAAAATTTTATCCCGCAGGTCATTTATCCACCCTAACAAATTTATCCACTATAGGCCTAATGGCTGTTTTAATAGGACAATATATCCTCATAAATACAACAGAAAACAGATAAGAAATGAGAAGGACAGGGAGAGCATATACTAAGAAAGCCAAAGGACCGCCAATAAAAGGCAAATTATTTCTCAATAAAGCATATACTGCCCAATGGATTAGATAAATTGTAAGGATATGCCTTCCGAATTCAGAGAGAAAGTCTGTTATTATTCCCCCAAAGCGATAGGATGTGAGAAAGAGCAGCAATATCAGCGGGGGAAAAAGGAAGAATGCATATTTGTAAGAGAGATAAATAAACACTGAAGTGCCTATGAGAATAAACAGTAATATGGCTGAAACTAGTACGGATTTCTTTCTTTTTGCTACAGAATCAAAATTATATTCTGAGAGGTATGCACCAAAAAGAAAAAAGAAAAGATATCGGAATGGAAGTGTGAGTATAAGAGAATAAGCTATTGAGGTTGTGTACAGGTGAGATTCAAAGAAATCGGATACGAAACAAGAGATAAGTGAAAAAATAAAAACGGCTATTAACACCTTCTGATTAAGAAAGAAGCGTTTGAAATTTAGGAAAAATGGAAATATGAGATACATATAGATTATTAACGGGATGAAGTAATTTGAGGGGGAGTCGTGAATATATGGCATTTGTCCCAGTACCATGTCAAGAAAAACATTGATTGGGTCAATTGGGAAAGAGGATAGGATGCGCAGAAGAACAACTATCAGAAAATAGGGAACAATTATGCGGAAAAAAATGTTGAGAAAATATTTTTTGTATGAAAACAAATAAGCATAACGCTTCATCAGCAGGTATCCAGAGCATAAAATGAAAATAGGAACAGCAGACCCTAGAAAAAAGTAAGGAATAGGACTGTTTACGTGGATTAGTATTACGGCAATTATGCCGATTCCCTTTAGCACATCAAAAAGCTTGATTCTTTTTTGTTTTTCAGAAGGGTCGGGCTCCTCTCTTTTTGGGAAATTTTTCAATGCCCATCCCAAGGTAACTAAAAACAGGATTCCGATCGTGAAATCAAGAAAGAAATTGAGAGGATCAAACTCAAACATATAAATTATATGAATGAAAAAAGGATATAAACAATAGCTAATAAGATGCAAATCTGCCAATATTAGAAAAACAAGCCTTAAATAGGGAAAATACATTATATTTTTGCAAATGGCCCCCGAGCTGCTTGCGCTCCCTTAAATGGGAGTGAGGAAGTTCTGTCCACAGCAAATGATAAGCCCTCCGCCTTCAAGGGGCGGAGCCGGGAGCAGAAACGACACCTGTATGGGATGAAACGGCTCGGCTTTAGAGGGCGGCTGTGCAAGGCATTTATGCCGCGTCAGTCGAATGCAGCTAAAACAGAAGACAGACTATGAGGGGCCGTTTGCACTAAAAATAGCTTTTTAAGCATTCTACCTCTAAATATTTAGTGCTGATTCTTTTAGCATCAGCTATGAACCGATGAAAATTGAGGTGAGCATATATGGCAAAACAACAGCAGAAGCGGTTTTGCCAGACATCACCGACGAATGAAATGAGGAGGCGATGAAGATGGCAAAAAGCTATGTTAAATACGAAACTCCGAAAGAAATAGTTGCAAAGGCATTGGAAGCACTGACTATTGCAAATGATTCTGGAAGGGTTAGAAAAGGTGCTAATGAAACAACTAAAGGAATTGAAGCTTCTACTTCAAAGCTCGTGCTTATTGCATCTGATGTTGAGCCTGAAGAGGTTGTAATGCATCTTCCTGAAGTGTGCAAGGAAAAAGGAGTGGCATTTGTATATATTCCGACAAAAAAAGAGCTGGGCGGGGCTATTGGATTGCCTGTGCCTTGCGCTGCTGCTTCTATTGACAAGCCGGGAAATGCAACAGAAATGGTGAAAACTATTGTTGACAAAATTACTCCATTGTGCGGAATAAGCGAGAAAAAGGAAGTGAAGGAGAAAAAGGTTGAGAAAAAAGAAGTTGTGAAGGAAAAAGAGGAAAAGAAGGAAGTGAAGAAAGAAAAGAAGGGAAGGAAAAAACACCCTAAAAAGGAAAAAAAAGCAGAAGCAAAAAAAGAAGAGGAAAAGAAATAGGTGAATAAATGGCTGCACCGCACGAAGCAATTCCTGTTGAAATTGTTGATGTAAAAGGAATAAAGACGGGCATACACGGCGAGGTATACCAGGTATTGTGCAAAATACAGGCAGGCAAAGACAAGGGAAGAGTGATAAGAAGAAATGTTAAAGGACCTATTAAGAAAGGAGATGTGATTCTTTTGCTTGAAACAGAAAGGGAGGCAAAAGAAATCAGGGCAAGATAAGGTGTGAAAGATGCCATTTGATTCTTTTTCAAACGAAGATATACCCAAAGGCACTGGCATAATGTATGTAATGAAAGACGGCAGGCTGTTTTATTTCAAAAACTCAAAAACCATGAAAAATATGCTTAAACTGGGAAGAGACGGCAGGAATGTGCGCTGGACCAAGAAAACTGCTGCATTGGTGCATGAGAAAAAGAAAGTGGAAAAGAAAGATTCTGCGCTTGCAAAAGAGATAGAAAAGAAATTGGCTGAAAAAGAGGCTGCAAAAGGCGGGGAAGATAAAAAGAAGGGAAAGGAATGATTGGTGGATAAGATGGCAGTTGAACAAACCCTTGTATTGCTAAAGCCTGATGCGTTGCAAAGGGGAATTATTGGCAAAATTATTGCAAGAGTGGAAAAAAGAGGGTTGCAAATAATTGGAATGAAGATGATTCAGTTAAATGAAAATATTTGCAAAGAGCATTATGCACACCTTGTTGGCAAGCCTTTTTACCCGAAATTAGTGCAATTTATGACTTCTGCGCCTGTAATTGCAATTGTTGTGGAAGGAGTGGAGGCAGTAAGAATTGTAAGAGATATGTGCGGGCCTACAAATGCACGCGAAGCTCCTGCAGGAACTATTAGGGGGGACTTTTCGCTTTCTACTCAATGCAATGTAATACATGCATCAGATTCGCTTGAAACTGCTGGAAAGGAAATTGCCAGGTTTTTTTCTGAGAAGGAATTATATAAATGGACAAGAGAATTGGACAAACTTACTTGTGCTGAAGATGAAAAGTAGATACCTATAAAAACCCCTTTTTACATACATTATATTCGTCAGCGGCCATAGGAGCGGGGCAAAACCCGAACCCATCTCGAACTCGGCAGTTAAGCCTGCTCACGATTGCGCTGTTACTGCATTCCTGCGGGAAGGCCAATTGCTGCTGACACAAAATTACTGAATTTTGTGTGACTTGCGCTGCAAGCGCAAGCTGAGCACTTAAATTTCATAGCTTTAATCTGAAAGCTGGCAACTAAAACTACTTTTAAAAATACTAGATATGTTATAACACACATGAAAAAAGCGTTTATATTCTCAATTGCCATTCTTTCTCTCTTATTAGGCGTGTTTGCCCTTGATGAGAGCACATGGGGAGGAGGCGGAGGATGGGGGGAGGAAGTTGAAGTGAGGGTGCTGGATGCCCATAACAGGCCTGTTGAAGGGGCTGAAGTGTATATAATATGGGAAATATCAGAGTCAAGGGGAGAAGGGCAGACAAAAACAAAAATTGCAAATGACAGGGGAAGGGCTGAATTTTCGCTTACAAATATTGAATTTAATGAAGAGGATACAGATTATACTTATGACGTGTATGCAAAATATGGCAAAGCTGAAAACAAAACGGAATTTGAATATAATGTGAGTAGTATGCCGAAGACTGTCAATCTTGAAGTGTATAAGGCAACATTTTGGGCAAGGGACAAGGATTTGAAGCCATTGAAAATAGGGCTTAATGTTGATGACAGATATGAATTGGAAACAAATGAAAACGGAATTGTGTATATTCTTTTGGATAAAGGAAAGCATTATGTAAAGCCCATGTTTTTGGATGTCAGGGATGTGATAGAATTCGAGCTGGAAGAGGATGCGCAGATAAATTTAACAGTAAAATTGTACAGCCTTTCTGTAAGGGTTATTGATGATATGAGCACCCCCCTGTCTGCGCAAGTGTATGCAGGCTCGCAGACAAAAAAGAGCATTGACGATGGGTGGGCTTATTTTTCAAATATAACAAAGTCAGATTTGATGGTGCAGGCAAGCTATGGAAGGTACAAAAAAACTTCTTCAGTGAATTTGAGTATAAGCAATGAAACAATTATTATATTTGACAGCCACCCCCCCACAATATCAGATGTTTTTCCGCAGTGGAACCAGCAAAACCTTCAGGTAAGGGCGGTTATATCTGATGATGGGCAGTATGCAAGCGGCTTGCGGGACGGGAATGCTTCAATAGACTTGTTTTATATCGGGGAAGATAAGGTGCAGAGGCAGGTGCCGATGTATGGTGTTGGTTATAATCTTTTTGAGGGGCTTGTTCCTACCCAGCCGGGAATGGGCACAATAAGGTATATTGTGCAGGCAACTGATGCTGACGGAAACACTGCAAGCGAGGCAGACACTTTTGTAATTCCGACTACAGCAATTCCGGGAAACGGCACGCAGGGAGGGAAGCCGCCCCTGGACGCAATAATTGAAATGTTCGGAGGGGGCTGGACAATTATTCCCATTATTATTTTCATAATTGCAATAATAATTGTTGGAGGGTATTGGTATTACAATACAAGAAAAGCTCCAAGTGAGGAAGGGGAGGAGCCGGAATACAAGTACAGGACAAAGGAGGAAAAGGCAGAGCAGGCAAAAGAAAAAAAGGATATAAAGAAAATGGTGCCAAAGAAAAGAGAGGGCAAGCCAGTGCCTCCAAAGCCCCCGGCAGCCAAAAAATAAGCAACTGATTTTTATGGACAATAAATTGCGGGAGATTCTTTCAAAGCCTTTTGGGCCGGTTATGAAAGTGGAAGAGGTAATTTCAAAGCTTGGAAAAGAAAAAATGAAACTAGTTATTGCAATAGGGGATGAAAGCGTGTATAACTTATTGATAAATGATATAATGCCGGATGTGGGAATATTTGATTTTAAAGTGAAGAGGGAGAGGGTGCCTGAGGAGTGGATAAGAGTTATACAGAAGAGTGCGGGAAATGCAATTAAAATAAAAAATCCGGCAGGAGAGATAACTTCCGAACTTGAAAAAGAAGTGAAGGAAACAGTGGAAAACGGGAAAGGATGGATTGAAATTATAGGGGAAGAGGATTTGGCAGCATTGCCTGCCCTTGCTTATGCGCCTGAAGGTGCGCTGATTTTATACGGGCAGCCGGATGAGGGGATTGTCTGGCTGGAAATAAGTGAAGAAAATAAAAAGAAGGGAAATGAATTGCTGGGGAAAATAAGAGAGTAATTTTTGCTCCAAGAAAATTTCACTCATACCTCAGCGCTTCAATAGGAGTTATGCTTGCTGCGCGCCTTGCAGGAAGAAAGCCTGATACCATTCCTATTGTAAAACTAAATCCAAGGGCAAATGTAATAAGAGACAAATCTATAATTGCATGAAAGCCGGCAATGTTTACTATTAATGCAAAAAATCCGCCAACTAAAATTCCAATAACCCCCCCGAGCAAGCCGAGCATTCCGCTTTCAATTATGAAAATGGAAAGCACTGCAAAATCTGAAGCCCCTATTGCTTTCAAAGTGCCTATTTCCCCTGTCCGTTCCATTACAGCCATATACATTGTATTCATTACCCCCACTCCGCCAACAATAAGTGAAATTGAGGCAATAAAGGCAAGGAAAAGGGAAATCAGGTCTGTTATCATTCCAATTTGGTCCAGCATGGATTCAGAAGTCATTATAGTAAAATCTTTTTCTTCCAGGCGCACATGGTGGGCTGCTGCAAGCGCTATTTCCGCCCTTTCTGCAACCTGGGTTACATTCATGCCGTCTGCCACCTCAAACATAATTCCATTAACTTCATTTTTTGCCAAACTGCCTCCTGACAATTCTTTCATGTCATCAATATGCACAACTACTGCATTGTCATTGTCTTCCCCTTCAAGCCCTCCTTTTTTCTCAAGCACCCCAATCACGCGGAATTTTTTCTTTTCTTTTCCAATATAAATAAACTGGCCGGCAGATATTTTGCGGTCAAACACATCATCAGCAATATTTGCCCCAAGAAGAGCAACATTTCTGTCACTATCACGAGGAAACCTGCCTTCCCTTAATACATAAAAATCCTTATACATGGCAAAGAGAGCGTCTGGATAAACCCCCATAACAGATATGGAAGCTGTCTGGTCACGGAATGTGATGCTCTGCTGACTCATAATATAGGCAGTAATAAGTTCAACCCCTGGCACCCCTGCAATAGTGTTTATATCTTTTTCAAAAAGCCTGCCTTCAGAAGCCCCGGGGGCATGGCTTCCGCCCATCATGCTTGAGAGGCTTCCGGGCATAACCACAACCATGTTTGAGCCAAATGCGCTCATCATGTCATCAATTGTATAAGAAAGCCCCTCGCCCAATGAAATTAAGGAAACTATTGCAGCAATTCCGATAACTATTCCAAGTATTGTTAAGGAAGAGCGGAGTTTGCTGTAGAGCAAGGAGCGGTATGCATACCAGAAAAATTCAATAATTGAATCAATTTTCCACATTTTCTTAACCCTGCCTTATTGCAACAATTGGGGAAAGCTTGGAAGCTTTTCTTGCAGGCAAAATGCCGGATATTACCCCGATTCCGATGCTGAATATTAATGCAAAAGCAATAAGCCACGGGCTTATTACTGTTTTGAAATCAAAGAATGAAACTATAATTGACAATACCCAGCCAATCAGCAAGCCTATAATTCCGCCAACAAGGCCGATAATCGCGCTTTCCAAAACTATGAGAAGCAAAACATCTTTGCTGGATGCACCTATTGCTTTCAAAGTGCCTATTTCTTTTGTTTTTTCCATTACAGCCATATACATTGTATTTGCAACCCCCACTCCCCCAACAAGCAGGGAAATGGCTGTAATAAATCCTAAGAATGCAGTAAGTATGCCTATAATTTGTCCAACCTGCTCAAGTATAGAATCAGAAGTCATAATTGAGAAATCCTTGTCATCAATAGATACTCCGCGCGAGGATGCCAAAGCCCATTCAACCCTGCCAATTGTTTCATCAAAATCAAACCCCTCGGCAACCTGAAATCTTACCATTGTAACCTCATTTTCAGCTATGCTGTCTCCTGCCAATTTCTCTGCATCAGCATAAGGAATTATGATGACAGATTTTGCCACAGCATTGGCAGGGTCAAGGATGCCCACAACTCTAAACCTCTTTTTTTCCTCCCCCAAATAAAATACTGAACCCACATCCATATGCTGGCTTTTGAATATTGAATCATCTGCATACTGCTCGCCGATAACCGCCACTCCCCGGTCATATTCTGTCAAATACCTTCCTTTATACACACCTATGTCAACCAATTTGGAAAACTTTTCTGGCTCGGTTCCATATACAGAAACTGTAAGGTTTTTTTTCTTAAATTCCATGGAAGTGCTTACTGCAAGCTGCTTTGTTACATAGGTGGTGCCTGGAATTGTTTTAACTCGCTCCATATCTTTTTCAAATATTTTTCCTTTGGATGGGGGGGCATATCCTCCCCCGCTCATTGCCATGGAAGACATATCTCCGGCCATTATTACTGCATTTCTTGGCCCAAATGCTTCAAGCTGCTCTTCCACCCCTGCCATAAGCCCGTCGCTTATTGATATTAGGCAAACAACAGCAGCCACCCCTATTACAATGCCAAGCACTGTAAGATAGGAACGAAGCTTGCGGTGGGAAAGGGAGCGCAAAGAATATGAAAGCAGGTCAATTAAGCTTACCATAACTCTGCCCTCACTTCTTTTTCTCTTTTCTCATATAGAAATACCAATACAAAGCAGCAATCAGCACAACTGCACCCACTATTGCAAATATGCACATTGTGAAATCGCCGCTTCCTCCTGCAGCATCTGCGCCCAATATTTTCAGCTCAATTGTTTGGGTTATGTCATACTCTTTGTTGTAAGAGTCTCGGAATTTCATGTTTACATCAAGGTTGTGTATTCCCGGAGTGGTATTGGCGGGTATTTTTACCTTGTATTGCACTGTGCTAAAGTCATCTTCCACAAGCCCGCCGATAAATTGCTTATCTTGGGCTTCTTGCAATACAAATGCATCCCCTTCAATTCCAACAGTAAGCGCTTTTATTGAGGAAGTGCCTACATTTGACACAAGCACAGAAAGGCTGTGGTCCCCTCCAACAACAAGAGGGGCGGGGTTTGCTGATACAAATACGCTCACATCACTCAATCCTTCCACATTTATTCCAAGAGGAAGAAGCTCGGGCGAGCGGGAATCCCCGTTTTCATCCTTTGAATTTACTGCCATATACTGGCGGTAGAATCCGGTTGCCACATCGCTAACTCCAACATCCAAAGTTACCAGTTTTGAATCACCCGGCGCAAGGTCTCCTACAGAAGCATATGTTGCTCCAAGGGTTGTGAGGGTGTTGCCTGTGCAAAGAGAGGTGTCATAGCCTGCTGTTTCACAGTCTTTTGCTGTTGCCATCTCAATTCTTACATCATATGCAGTTTCGTCTCCATTGTTAAACACTTTTAATTTTAATGGCAAATCATAGCCGGGAACAAATTTGTAACCTCCCTCAAGAGATAAATCTATTCTTGGTGATTTTCGTTTTACAACAAGGCGCAGCTTTTCTGCAGATGTCTGCTCCCCGCCTGCTTCGTCAAGGTAGATTATTGTAACAGGCACTGAATAGGTGCCAGAAGTTATGTTTGATGCAAGAGTTACTCCGAGCACAAACTCGTTTGACTCCCCAACACCAATATTGCCTATAACAAGCGGGTTGGGCCCTGTTTGCAAAAATTGGGAAGAGTTTATGGAAAAGCGGATGTTTCTTGCAGCCCCGCCATTGTTTGAAATTCTTATATTTACCTCAAAATCCCCTGTGGTGTAAACAGTTTTGTCAAGCGCTTCTAATGAGAAAATTGCAGGGTTGGTTACTGTTATGGGGGTTTGGATTGTTTTGTATGCAGTGCCTGTGGCATTTACCCAGCTGAATTTAACTGTCATCTGGTAAACTCCTGCAGGGGTGGATAAGGGCACTGAAAACGGAACAGTTGCGGTGCCTGAAGAAGAGGGCCGGAAATCCCCGAGAAATGTGCTTCCTTGAGAATGTATATATCCGGTTCCGGACGCTTCTACAATAACAGAAGTTGCATCTCTTGTATCTGCATTTGAAACCGTCATGCTCACAACCCCGGTAGTGCCGGGGCGCACAATAGACGGAAGCACGGTTATATTTGAGACAGACAAGTCTGCAAATATTGCACTGCTCAGCAAAAACAATGCCAAAGCAAAAATTCCTATATTTTTATACAACTTCCCGTTCATAAAACCACCCGCAAGGAAACCCACGATTTCAATCGTGGGAGGAATTGTGAAGCTTCCAGTGGAAACCTACCCTCAAAACCTTTAAATATCCCTGTAAACATATTCTCTTCGTATTTTGGAGCGGATTCGTCCAGTTTTCCAGATATGAAGTGTCGGTCAATACGCTTGTCCGCTGACATGACGGGTTGCTGTTTAGTTATGCGGTGCATATTTGTGACCTCCGATTGGAATTGAATTGCCTCTGCGGCTGGGTATCCGCATGCAAGCCAACCAATTTATTGGTTGGTAGTTGACAACACTCACCTTGTTATTATTTTTTCTTATAAACATCAGATTCTATTTTCCCGTCCTTTAATTTTATAACCCTCGGGCTGCGCTTTGCAATTTCTGCGTCATGTGATACGATTATTATGGTGCGCCCCTCTTTATGCAGCCTGTCAAAAACTTTCAATACTTCATCCCCTGTTTTTGAATCCAAATTTCCTGTCGGCTCGTCTGCCAACAAAATTGACGGGTCGTTTACAAGCGAGCGCGCAATTGCAACCCTTTGCCTCTGCCCTCCTGACAATTCTGCAGGGCGGTGGGTAAGCCTGTCTCCCATCCCAATGCTTTCAAGCGCTGCGGTTGCTTTTCTTATCCTTTCCTCTTTTGAAACATTGTAAAACATCATAGGCAGGGCAGTATTTTCAAGAGCGGAGAGGGAGGGGATGAGGTGAAATGCCTGGAATATAAATCCTATTTTCTTTCCCCTGAAATAAGACAACTCGTCATCAGTAAGGCGGGCAATGTCTGTGTTGTCTATTTTCATGGTTCCGTTTGTCGGCCTGTCAAGCAATCCCAGGATGTGGAGAAGGGTGCTTTTTCCGCTGCCAGAAGGGCCCATTATTGACACTCTTTCGCCCTCTTTTATATCCAAAGACAGGCCGCAAAGCGCATGCACCTGCACCTCGCCCATCTGATATGTTTTGGCAACATCATTAAGAGAAAGCACGGTTTTCCCTTTTTGGATAGTCTTTGACGAACGCCTCATTTTGGCTCAACCCTTGTTCATTTTAAACCTCAATAAATTATTATAACCCTTTACTCCTAAAAATGTATATGGCATCAACAAAAATGAAGGCATTGCTGGAAATTGCAAGAATAGTTGCTGGCATTGCAGCAGGCTATTTGGTATATTGGAAATGGGATGAAGTGAGAACAGGGGATCCGGAATATTATGCAATACTTGCCGGAATAATTGTTTCTGTAATGTTTATTGTATTGCTTAAAAAACTGAATAAGGGAGAAGGCTAAATTTGGAATTTCCTTTTTGTATTATTTCGCTTAAAAAGAAAATGTTAGAATTTGAATTGCTTTCTTATTTCCCTTCTTTTTGGCATTCCCTGAGCGCCCGGATGCATTACTTTTGCAGCAGCGCATGCATGAGCCATTTTAATTGATTCATATATTGAGCGCCCTTCTAATTTTCCGCAAATAACTCCTGATGCAAATGCATCCCCCGCACCCAATGTATCTGCAACATGGGGGGCGGTGTATGGGGGCACTTCATATAATTTCATTCCATTCTGGCATGCAATTGCAGGGCCGTGCCCTGTTTTCAAAATTACGGTGCAGTCAAATTCTTTTGAAAGATGCTTTATTTCTTCAGAAGATTTGGAGCCTGTTAATGCATTCAATTCTTTTCTATTGAGGATGAGCAATTCAGTGCGCTCAATTACAGGAGACAGTTTTTCCAATCCCAATCTTGAAGCGGCCCTGCCCGGGTCAAATGAAAGAGGAATTTGAAATTTCGCGGCAGCTTTGCTTGCCTGCGAAAGCCAGGAATATTCGCACCCTGTCAAATGCACCCATCTTGAATTTGCAATATATTTTGCAGGCAAATTTCTCGGAGCGTCTACGCTTCCCTTGTCTTCTATTACCATTACCTGCCCTTCTTTGTCTATCAAAATCACAGAAAGCCCTGTGCGCCCCCCTCTCACAATCCTTATTTCTTTTTTATCCACCCCCCTTCTCCTTAATTCATCAACAAGGAATTTCCCATGAATATCATCCCCCACATTTGAAACCAATCCTGAAGTGTGGTTTAATTTTCTGCAATTCATTGCAACATTTGCTGCGCTTCCCCCGGGCCCGGATTGGGGGGGCATTCTCATAAATACTGTTTTATCCAGTTGGGGGAAATTTTGCACATAATCCCTTATGTCATATACCAAATGGCCCACGCATACTATATCCAACTTCCCCATACAAGAAGCAAAACATAAAGGGTATAAAAATCAATCTATTTCAATCCTTTCTTCAATTTTTTTCAGCAGTAAATCAAATTTTTCAAATCCTGACTGCGCCTGAAAATGTTCTCCTCCTTTTAGTAAAATTATATTTTCCCCAAGATTTGATGCAAACTCTTGCGCTTTTTGCAATGGAATATGGGAGTCATTGTCTGAATGGAAAATATAGAATTTTTTGCAATTTTCCTTTATTTTATTCCAATCAAATTTTCTTTCTGAAAAATCATCAATATTTTCTTCCCCTTCCACATCAAGATGGCCAACAAACCCGCTCACAAGAAATGCTGAATTTATTTTTACATTTTCAGAATTTAGTATATTAAGAATAAACGGAACTCCGAGGCTGTGGCCTATCATAATGGAATCCTCCAGATATTGCTCGAATGGCTTGAGCGTTTCCATCCAATTTTGAAGGGTTTGCTTTTCTTCTATTGGAAATTGGGGCGCAAAAACCTGCATCCCTTTTTCCTCTAATTTGCTTTTAAGCCAGGGATACCAGTGCTTTTCAGGATTTCCGCCTGAGCCGTGGATGATAAATGCATATTTCATAAAATGATTTGGGCATTGATTATTAAAAGAAGTATTGTGTAAATAATTTTATGAAAATGTCATTGCTATTGCTGGGCATAATTGCTATTTCATTTATTTTGCAAATTGCAATAGGGCCATTTACCCAAATATTCTATTTCAATCCTGCAAATCTGCAAATTTGGCAATTTATTACTTCAATATTTTTGCACGGCAGCGTAATCCACCTTTTATTCAATGCGTATGCATTGTTTTTGTTTGG
>JBDRNY010000022.1:0-34329 GCA_043810635.1 Microcaldota archaeon
CACTACTCCTGCTTCTTCGGGTTCTGGGGCGATAGCTTCAGTGTCTTTTGTAGTGTCTGGAGGTTCAGTAGTTGTTTTCTTAGTAGTGGTACCAACATTATCGCTCAATTCAAACAAGGTTATATAGCTGCCTTTCTGGAACATACTATCACCTGCTTTTATAGCCACTATTTCCGCATCCACAGGTATTTCCAGAAACTTGCAATCAACTGTCTTTTCAATACCTGGATTTATCAGCATAGAGCATAAGAAAGGGTTTGCTTCATAGTTCCTGCCATTAGAATCTGTTATGAACATGGCGCCTCCAGGACTGTCTTTTTCTGCGCCATCGTTCAACACAGTGAATGTAACAGTAATATCTTTCTCACCACCGCTAATACTTTCCCGATATTTATCAAGCTGAATTGTAAAATCCCCGTATTTCACAGTTTTTCCATAATACTTCTCATACGGGTCTGCTTTTGCACTATTAGATACAGTTTGAGAACAGCAACCTGCTAAAAATAGCATACCTATAACAAACAAGCTTGTTAAGAATACGTGCTTCACATAACCACCTCTCAATTCGATACTAACTATATTCTTTTATACTTTGATATAACATAGTATATTATCTATATATAAAACCTTTGCTCAAGTTATACCAAAGTTCATTTGAAAGGACTGGTGAATGATTTGGGCAGAGAATTTAAGCTGATAAACATGCTGCTTGCAGAAGGGGCTCTTGAGATATTAGAATGTATTGAGGAGTTGGAAGTAGCCAGATTTGGCGATTTCAAGAGGCTTAGGAATGGCAGGACTGGAAAGGTATTTTCTGCAAACACTTTATCTTCAAGGCTAAAGGAGCTTGCTTCTTCTGGGGCGATTGATAATACTGTTATTGAATCCAGAAAACAAAGAAAAGTTGTAGGATACAAAATTACTGCAAATGGAAAGAAGGCACTGAGATTGGCTATCAAATATGAAAATGAGCTGGAGAAAATTCTAAAACCAAACAAGATAGGAGAATAGCTGGAAGAGCATTGCAGAAAGTTCTAAGAATGCGACCAAAGACAGGTCTTTTACTATATCAATTTCCCATCCCTGTATTGTATGCTTCCGTGCCCCGGGCATAAAATTTCCCATGGAAGCTTTTCCAGTTTTTCCAGTGAATTCTGCATTTGCTCATCACTGCCCCCTAAATCTGTGCGCCCGTATCCATTATCTGCAAATTTAGTATCCCCTGAAAAAAGAAATTTTGATTTTGGCTCAAAAATGCACAATCCTCCGGAAGTATGTCCGGGGATGTGTATTAATTTCAATTCAAGGGAGCCGAATTTGAATTTATTTTCACTGATTTTTTTGGCATTTGATGGAATTTTTACATAAGGAAGTGAAGAATCCTCTTTTTCATGTACAAATACTTCAGGCCAATTATCTTTTACCCCGCTCGTATGGTCATAATGTCCGTGTGTGAGAATGCAGACATCTGGAATAAATGAAAGCTCATCCTGCCCGTCTCCGGAATCAATCAGCAATTTTTTGCCTTCATTTATTACAATATACCTTGTGGAGCATGTGCGTTCATCAATTCTTAAAAATAGGAAATTTGGATAATTTTTGTCAATTAATTTGAAATCATCAATATTTATTTTTTCCATAAAAATACCTTAAATTTTTATTGCAAATTTTCCTGAAGGAAGCATTGATGCAATTTCATCTGCTTTTGCACTTAAGTATGAAGACAACTGCTTTGCTGCTTCCTCTTTTTCCACTCCTCCGGGCGAGAGGAGAATTTGTTTTGATAATTTAATTGGATGGATTGCGGGCAATACAATAATTTCATTTTCAAATATTCCGATTTTCAATTTTAATTCGGTTTTTTTAAACCATTTTCTTTCCCCTTCTATTGCAAATGCCCCCCTTCCGATATATCCTCCCTGCGCATGCTTGCTTACCTGCCCTTCTTCAACAGCATAAACATCAACACCTGCCGCGCCTATTTTCCATGCAGAGGAGTAGGAAGCAGCCCATTGCGCGGCTTCTTTTAATTCTTCCTCATTCGCATCTTTCCCGTTTTTCAAAATTACTGCAGGCGCCCCTTGTATATCTGCATGAAAAAACAAATCATTTTCAAAAAAATGCCTTGAATATAATTCATCATTCTGCTTTGCATTTTTTCCTGCAACAGCATATTTCCCTGCTGAAGAAAGGAAGGCATGAAATGCGTTCCACCAATGCTTTTTCTTCTTTTTTCCTTTTCCCTCGCCTTTCATTTTAGCTTTTCCTAAAATTCCCTTTTCTTCTTCCCGCCCGCCTTTTCCTTTTATTTCAATTTCCAATTTCGCTTTTCCTTCTTCTGCCTTCTGCTCGCGTTCAATTTCGCTTTCAGTTTGTTTTATCGCCCCAATCATTCCTTTCCTTTTTTCCTTTAAAGTGCGGAGCCGGTCATACACTTCTGTAAGGTTTTTTCTGGCGGTTTTTTTCAGGTTGAATTCAATATCCATGGATAAAATTGAAATATTAAACGTTAAATAGGTGCGCGGGCTATCTGAAGTATGGCAAAACTGTGCAAAATAGTGATGATGGTTGTTCTTCTGCTTCCAATGCTTTTTTCAGGCACTTGTGATATAAGTGCGGTGGAAAAATATATTGAGCCGAATATGTCATGCTATACAAATGAATTCAGCACACCTACCCAGCAATTTGCAATTGTGATAATAGAGGGAAATGAAACATTTTTGGTAAATAATGAGGAGGGCAGGATATTGGAAAATGAGAAGGAAATAGAGGATGCACTTGTAAGAAACATAGTTTTTTCAGCCGGATATCAGGCAGCTTATGACAGAACTGATGAAGCGGTTGAAAATTTGCATAATAACAAAACAATTAGCAAGGAACTATGCTATCGCATGACAGGCATGGACAGGCATCCCTGTGATGATAAGGAAACATGTATTTTTGCGGCACTGTCCACCCCGATTTCTTCCTCAGCATTGTATGGTCAAGGGTTTTGGGAAAGCATGCTTGCATATAAGCATAATTGTGAAAATTTGCAGGGAGGAATTGACAAAATGAAATATTTGCTTGCAAATAAAAAAGAGGAATCCGGATATGCAAAAGAAATGGCGGGCAATATTTCAGAAATTATTGAATTGTCGGAAAAATTTGAAGATAATGCGCTTTTGCTTACTATTGCGGATGAGAATTGCACCGGGCTGGGGGCAAGAACATGTTTTGAATACTGCCCGAAACTGAATTGGAGCGTGCAGCAGGGGGAATGGGATGGAATACACAATACATGGATAACAATAGAGTTTCAGCTTGAAGATATTGAATTTCAGAGCGGTAGGGCAATGGAAATACTGCTCAGGACAAGGGAATGGAAAGAGTATAGTGAAAGCAAATACAGTATATGGAATAATGCAAAAGGGGAATTGGGAAGTATAAAATTAAATGTCAGCGCCTCGCTTAGCACTGAAAACGCCCTTCTTGTAAATGACAGCACGCTTGAGGAGGAATATGCGCAATGGCTGTTGGGCGTGGATGAAACTACTGAGCTTGCAAAAAGCGGGGAAGTTTACAATGCTTTGAAAAGAAAAAGAGAATTGGAAGCAGGGGCTGAAAATATTATTGAAAAAAGCTGGCAAAATTCGCAAAAAGTGCAGAATATAAGGAATAGCATTGAAAATGCAAACAAAACAATTGCAAAATTGGATAATTCGAATGAAAGCGTGGAATTGCGGGGGGAATATGAAGAATTTGTTGAAAGTGTGGAATATCCGATAAATGCAAGCGGGTTGGACGGGATGGAGAATAGGGCGGAAGAAATTGAGGAGGGGGCGCTTATTTTGCTTGGAAAAAGCCAAATTACCCCTGTGCAAAACCAGACGCAGAATGCAACTGTCGGGGGGAATGGGAAGGGGCAAAAAGATGTTGTAAGCAAAATAAGCGATGCAATTGCGCAGATAATTGAAGCAATAATGTCATTATTCGGATAGGGGATTTGATGGAAGATAAAAAAGTTCAGCCAATAATAATTGACACGAATTTCTGGCTTCTTCCATTTGAAATGAGGGTGGATTTAATTGAAGGGCTTGAAAGGCTTATGGAATATTCCCCTATTTGCATGCTTGTGCCCTCTTCGGTGCATGATGAATTGAAAATGATGGCGGGCGAGAAAACAAAAATGAAAAATAAAAGGGCTGCAAAAGCTGCTCTTGATATGATTGAAAAATTTGTAAAAGAGGGAAAGGCTGAAATTGTTGAAGCAAAGGGAGTGCCTGACGAGGAAATCGTTTTTCTTGCAATGAAGAAGAAAGCCTGGGTGGCGACAAATGATATGGAATTGAGGGAAAAGCTGAAAAAGAGGAAAATAAGGACGATAATATTAAAAGACAGACATAACATTGCATTTGCATAAATTTTTAAATTAACAAAAATGATATCTAATATTCTTGAGAGTGAGATGAGGTGAAGTGATGGAAGTTGATGCTGCTGTGCTTTATTTTGCGCCATTTATTGCAATACTTGCGCTATTATACGGATTTTTTGTTGCAAGAAAGGTGCTTATGCAATCCCCCGGAACAGAGAAAATGCAAAAAATCGCAAAATCAATAAAAGATGGGGCAGATGCCTACCTTTCAAGGCAATTTAAAACAATAATAATTCCGGTAATAATTGTTGCAATAGTGCTCGGCATATTTATTTCGCCTTTTGTTGCGGGCGCGTTTATTTTGGGAGCAATACTTTCGGGATTGGCAGGATATATTGGAATGTATTTGGCTGTGAGGGGAAATGTGCGCACTGCAAATGCATCCAAAAAATCGCTTAATAGTGCATTGCAAACTGCGTTTAAAGCTGGTTCGATAAACGGATTGGCTGTTGTAGGATTGGGGTTGCTTGGGGTGTCGGCAGTATTTTTGGCAGCATATTTCATATTTTTCAATAAAGTGGAAGAAGAGAGCTTTATCGGCTTGGTTACAAGCGCGCTTATAGGATTTGGGTTTGGAGCTAATTTGCTTGCATTGTTTATGAGAGTTGGAGGGGGAATTTTTACAAAAGCCGCAGATGTTGGGGCGGATTTGGTCGGAAAAGTGGAAGCAGGAATACCTGAAGATGACCCGCGAAACCCTGCAACGATTGCAGATAATGTCGGGGATAATGTAGGTGATTGCGCCGGAATGGGCGCTGATGTATTTGAATCTTATACTATTGCAGTAATTGCTGCAATGATATTGGGGGGAATGGTTGCAGGATTGGCAGGAGTGGTATTTCCCCTTCTTTTGCATGCTGGAGGAATAATTGCCTCTATTTTAGGAAGCAGGATTGTGAAGGTGAGGAGTGAGAAGGAAAATCCGATGAATGCTTTGAATAGGGGCTTTTGGGCTTCATCAATTCTTGCCGCAATAATATTCGGCGCAATTTCGTTTGCAGTGCTTGATGCAAAAAGCGCGCCGCTTGCATTTGGAGCAACTGTGGTTGGATTGATTGCAACAATTTTGATTGCAAAAATAACAGAATATTACACAGGCACAGAATATTCGCCTGTAAAAAGCATAAGAAATGCATCCCGCACAGGCGCAGGCACAAACATAATAGCAGGGCTTGGAGTGGGAATGCAATCCTCTGTAGCGCTTGCATTGGTAATTGCTGCCGCAATCGGCGCTGGATATTATTTATTCGGATTTTACGGAGTTGCATTAGTTGGATTGGGCATTTTGGGCACAACTGGCTTTTTGATGGCAATGGACACATTCGGCCCTATTGCAGATAATGCAGGGGGCATTGGGGAAATGTCAAAACTTGACAAAGATGCAAGAAAAAGATTGGATGTACTTGATGCTGTTGGCAATACTACAAAAGCATTAACAAAAGGGTTTGCAATAGGCTCGGCTGCACTGGCTGCTGTTGCATTGTTTTCAACATATATTGAAGAAGCAAATTTGGAGGCAATCAATATTGCAAATCCGCTTGTATTTATTGGATTAATAATTGGCGTATGCGTGCCATTTCTTTTTTCCTCCCTTACCATACTTTCGGTTGGAAAAGCTGCATCAGAAATTGTGCATGAAGTGAGGAGGCAATTTAAGGATGGAAAAATAATGAAAGGGGAAAAAGAGCCGGATTATGCAAAATGCGTTGATATTTCCACTTCTGCCGCATTGCGGGAATTAATCGGGCCTGCAATGCTTGCAATAGGCACCCCAATATTAGTGGGGGTGTTTCTTGGGCTGGAAGCGCTTGGAGGATTTTTAGGAGGAGCTATAGGTGCAGGATTGCTTATGGCAGTATTTCAGATAAATGCAGGAGGGGCATGGGATAATGCCAAAAAGCTTATTGAATCAACCGGAAAGAAGGGAAGTGATGAGCATAAAGCTGCAATTGTCGGAGATACTGTGGGAGATCCGCTCAAAGATACTTCTGGGCCGGCGATAAATCCGCTTCTGAAAGTTGCAAATATTGTTTCAATTATATTGGCTGGATTGCTTGCAGGAAAAGGCTTGGGGCTGGCATAATTCCGCAAGGAATTTGTAGACAAATCCATAAGGATTTGCTGATGGCTCAGAGGGGGCGCACAAATTCCATTTCTTTTTCGCTTCTCCAAACTTCCAAAGTGCATCTTCTTTTTACAGGCACTTCAAACTGCCCGTCAACAACTGCGCCTGCATCGCATGTGGAATCAACTATTGCTTTTGAATGCATGTCTTTTCCGACTATTGTTGGCAAAAATGCGCGCCTGAAGGGAGCTATTGCAACAATTTGATATTTTTTTGAAAGCGGGGGCATTTCCTCCCCTCCGCAAGAGTATGCATAGGCGCGCGAGCCAGTTGCAGTTGAAAACATCAGCCCGTCCGCCTGAAATACATGCTTTTTTTTGTCTACAAAAAGGCGCAAATCCAAAATGCGGTGAAGCCGGTTTCTTACAACAACCTCATTTAATGCGTTAGGAAGCCTTTTTTTGTCAAGGGAGGAGGAAAGCATTGCCCTCTTTTCAATTTTAAATCCGTTTTTCACTATTCCCCCAAGATACTCTTTCCATTTTTCATGGATTGTGTTGCAAATATGGCTTGATTTTGACCCTATTGCAATTATCGGCTTTTCATAATAATTTTTATAATAAAGAACTGTGCCGTCTCCCCCGACAGTAATTATTGTTTGTGCATCTTCCGGCGGAAGAATATCAATTTTGTGGGAGGAAAGGAATTTTGGAATTTCCTGTGCAAGCTTTCTTGCAAATCCCTTTCTTTTGTTTATAACAATTCCAACAGAAGCAAGTTTCATATCCATCATCAATTGTTTACAATTGTTATCGGAAGGGTGAATGTTTCATTTGGAAGGTCGGAGTCAGGGGCGGGTATAGCTGTTATGTTAAAGTGGCCGGTTCTTATTCCAGGGGGGTAGCCAGAAATGGTTAAATTTCCAGTAACGCTTTCCCCGCTTCCAAGAGAGGTGGTGCCCTCTTCATCATATGAGCATATTGAGCATTCAAGGGTTTGGGTTATTGTGTAAGAAACATTTGCCCTGTTTTGTATTGTCAAGCCATAGCTTTGCGAGCTTGAATTAAAATAAAATCCGGTTCTTGAAATTGAAACCATTCCTGCGGGGCGTATTAATACATGGGTGCCGTTGTGATGTATAGAAGCGCGAAAGGTGCCTGTCTGGTTTGGCCAGCTTCCCGAAACATTGAAAGGAAGCACAGCAAAAGCATCTCCAAAATTCCGCACATGAAGGCTTAGGGTATGGTTTGCAATAGAGCTGTTTTCCAATATAACCGATACTGGAATGTCCAGCATATATTCCTGGTGCGCTCCTGGCCCTTGCGCCCAAACATCTCTTGCCCCTGCAGAAAGGATTGAAACTACGTGGTTTGATTGCGCATATTGCTCATGCAATGCCTCCTGGGCATATATGCCATTGAATATAACTACTAGAACGATGAGTATGATGAGCATGGCTGCCATTACAACAGTATATTCCATGCTTACCTGGCCTTTGCTTTTTCCCATGTTTAATCCATAGCAAGGACTGTTTTAAAGTCTGCTGGAAAAATGGAATATAATGCAATTAACAACAATACCCCCGAACGGGCCTGCTGTTTTGCTCTCTCTGGCGCACCTGAAAAGCGGGGGAGTGGTATGCTATCCAACAGATACATTGTATGGTATTGGGGGGGATGCACAAAATATTGATGCTGTGAAGAAAATATTCGATATAAAAGGAGGGGGGAAGGGGAGGCCTTTTTCAGTGTTGTTTGCAGACTGGGAAACGGCATTGGAATATGTGAAAATTGAAATAGATGTTGGGGAGGAATTGAAAAAAATAACCCCGGGCCCTTATACATTTCTTTTTCCTGCAAAAAAACCATTGCCTGCCGCACCGGGTGAATTGCTTGGGTGCAGGGTGCCGGATAATAGATTCTGCCTTGAGCTTGCAAAGAAATTTAAAAAGCCGATTATAAGTACAAGCGCAAATTTGCACAGAGGGCGCCCTCCTGCAAGCATTGAAGAGGTTGATGTGAAAGTGAGCGGAAAGGTTGATTTGGTAATTGACGGGGGAATTTGCAAATATGGGGAAGGATCTACTATAATTGATGTTGGGAATAGGAAAATACTTAGGAAAGGGGCTGGATTGGAAAAAGCGAGAGAATGGCTTGAAAAACTGGATGTTTAGTGAAGTGAAATGAAAAAAACAGAAAAAATGTTATTTGCTGCAAATGGAATAGAAATTTTGCTTGTCGTACCAGATAATGTTTATTTGCCCTCGGATGATACGCAAATGCTTGCAGAAAGCGCGCTAAAAGAGTGTGAGGGGGAGGTAATTGAAATTGGGTGCGGAAGCGGGGCGGTTAGCATAATATTGGCAAAAGAAGGAAAATGCAGAAAAATAATTGCAATGGATATTAATGGAGAAGCAATAAAAGCTGCAAAAAATAATGCAAAATTAAATAACGTAAGTAAAACAGAAATAGAATTTGCAGACTCTGATTTGTTTGAAAATATTTCGAAGAATGGGAAATTTGATTATATTTTGTTCAACCCCCCTTATTTGCCTACAACAAAGAAAGAGAAAATAGAGGGAAAATTAAATTTTGCATTTGACGGAGGAAAGTATGGAGTTGATGTAATTGAAAAATTTTTAAAAGAAGCAAAGAAGCATTTGAAAAAAGACGGGAAAATATTGATGGTGGGGAGTTTGCTTCAGCCGAATGGGAAAATTAAGAAAATAATGCAAAAAAACTGTTTGAAAAAAGAAATAATTGCAACAAAAAGCTTTTTCTTTGAAAAGCTGTATGTATATAGAATAACAACTCAAAGGTAAGTGATATGGCAAAATTCAGATTTGTATTGGTTGAGCCGGAATATGAGGCAAATTTGGGCGCTGCTGCAAGGTTGATGAAAAATTTCGGGCAGAAGCAAATGTATTTGGTAAATCCGGATTGTTATATCGGCTTTACTGCAAAAATGCATGCAAAGCATGCATTAAATATATTGAAAAAAGCAAAAATTTGCAAATCTGTTAAAGAGGCTGTGAAAGGGTGCTCGATGGTTGTTGGCACTACGGGAATAATGAGAAGGCACAAGAATGTATTGAGGCATCCGCTTACATCGGAGCAATTTAGGAAAAAAATAGAAGGAAAGGAAATTAAGGGCGAAATTGCTGTTTTGTTTGGAAGGGAAGGAATTGGCTTGAATGAAAAAGAAATTGAATCTTGTGATTTGCTTATTACAATACCTACAAGCGCAAAATACACTGTAATGAATATTACTCATGCAATGGCAATTGTTTTGTATGTGTTATGCGCACAAGAGAAGAGAGTAAGGAAAGTGTCAAAACGCTCAGATGCTGGCGAAAGAAAGCAGTTGATAAAAACAATTGAGGAATTGGTGGGGAGGTATGAAGGGAAATTGAGGAATGTTAGAAAAGCAAAAATTGCATTTAAGAGGGTTATTGGAAGAGCTGTGCCTGATGAGGTGGAAGTAAGGGCAATGCTTTCTGTATTAAAGCATGTGCAAAAAGAATTGAAAGAAAAGTAAATCCTGATATTTATTCCTGCACTAGTGGCAGGGTTGAGCATCTTGGCCCGCCTTCTGCTTTGATTATCTCGCTTAAATCAATAGGCAGTACCCCAATCCCCCATTTTTGGATGGCTTGGATGGTGTTTTTTGCATGTGCGCTTACAATGCGCATATCCTGCGCAATACATGGGGAATTTATCCCAAGCATCGGAGATTCTTTTGTGTCAATTTGCTCAAGCTTTTCATAAATCTTTGAAAGTAACAGGATATCTTGTTTGCTTACAAAATCATTTTTATTGATAAACGCTCTGCTTAATCCGTTCGAGGAAGTTATTGGTAAAAATGAGCAGTCAAGATGGAGAATTCCTGGTTTTAATTCCAGTTTTATGACCTGTTTTGACGTGCCCAAAACAAATTGCAGCCATTCCACGGCATTTTCATTTGTTCTGTCCCCTACGCCCAAAAAAACAAAATCATGATCCACAATAACATTGCCGCCTTCAATCTTCACTTCAGAGGGAGGTTTCTCCCCGCCTTTTATAGTGGACTCTTCGGGCTTTCTTATGTTATGAACAAAGTTACACATAATGCATTTTTTGCCTATGACAACGGCTATGTCTCTAGTATACACTCCCTCAAGGTGCTCTATTGACGGATTTATAAGAAAAACTTCTGAGCCATATTCCAGCAGCCTTTCTATAAGCTTCTCGTGCTGTACAACAGCAACAAAGCGGTCGGGCCGATTGTCAGAATTTTTTGCCTCCAAAGAATTTATTGGAGTATCTGGGTTCCAATCAAGATATGTTGGAAGGGAAACTGCAACCTTTTTTATTGGCTTGCTCTCGCTTACTACATTTAGCCGTATGTTGTTTACATCAACAAAATCAACTGGCTTGAATTTGTCGGCATATTTTTCCTTAAGCCGGCTTATCAACTGCCGACTATATTGTACAGCAAGAGAATCCGCTGGTCTAAGCCCGTTTGTTTTCTTTCCTGCGGCAACACCCTGCAAAAGATTGATTAATCATTTCAGCCGCCCTCCAGAAAACCTATTTTTGTACTTCTCCCCGACTTTTTTGTAAGCATCCCGGAAAGGCATTCCTTTTTTTGCTAATTTGTAAGCTTCCTGGGTTGCAAACAATTCCTTGCTCATGGCATTTTTGCAATTTTGGGAATTTACTTTCATTCCGCCCACTACCAAAGAAGCCATTTGCAAGCTGCTTTTTGTAATTTCAACAGAATTGATGAGAGGCTCTTTTGTAAGCTGAGTATCTCGGTTGTAGCCGGATATTAAGCTCCCAATCATATTTTTTACTTTGAATTCTTCTCCTAATACAACATAATATTTTGCGCGCATTAATTCCAGCACATCTGGGTTTTTCTTTTGGGGCATGATAGAGCTTCCTGTGCAAAATTCTGTAGGAAGGGAAATATAGCCGAATTCTGGCATGCTGAATAATATCATATCTGATGCCAATTTATTCAAATCATACATTATTGCAGAAAGTGCGCCGATTATTATTCCTTCAAATTTTCCCCGTGAATGCTGGGCATAGATGGGATTTTGCATTATTTTTGAAAATTTCATTTCTTTTGCTGTCATTTTTCTGTCTAATTTGAATACTGGTATGCCAAATCCTGCGCCGGTGCCTAATGGAGACTGGTCTATCAATTCAGCAGCTGTTTTTAGCAAAAGCAAATTGTCTTGCATTGAATTCTCATAGCATTCGAGCCAGGTGCCGATA
This sequence comes from Microcaldota archaeon, assembly GCA_043810635.1. Taxonomy (GTDB): domain Archaea; phylum Micrarchaeota; class Micrarchaeia; order Anstonellales; family Anstonellaceae; genus 1-14-0-10-45-29. The sequence continues at coordinate 11,744 of JBDRNY010000022.1, forward strand.
GTTGTTGGCATTGCCTTTTGCATATGAGTATAGCCCGGCATTTGAATATTTGCATATTTTTTTGAAGCATTTTTCAGTGTAAAGCAGTATTTTTGCATTAAACTGGAAATTTTTCCTAATTCTTCCTTTTCATAAAGGCGCAATGCAGTAAGCACCTGGTCGTTTCGCGAGCGGCCGGTGTGGATTTTCTTTCCAACCTCGCCATACTTTTTTGTCAAATGCTTTTCAATTGCTGTATGGCAGTCCTCATCCTCGGGGGATATTTTGAATTTTCCTTTTTCATTTAATTTGATTATTTCATTTAAACCTGAAATTAATTTGCCCTTCTCTCCGTTAGACAGCACCCCGATTTTTGCAAGCATTTTTGCATGCGCAATTGATGCCATACAGTCATGCTTGACAAGCACGAGGTCGAGTAAGTAATCATTTCCTACAGTGTATTTTTCAATTTCCTTGTTTAAGGAAATTCCTTTATCCCATAATTTCATAACAATGCACCTAATTTGGAAAGAGGAGGGCAAGAATAAAAAGCGAGAAGGTTACTTGCAGTTCCAGTTTTTCTTAATTTCGTTAGCTTCTTCAAAAGTTATTCCCGCGTCGTCCGACAAATGCTTAGTGTAGTAAATATCCATATCTCCCCGGGTTATGCCTCTTTGCTTTCCGGTGGATAGTCCGACTTTTTCGGCTATTGTGTCTCTCTTTTTATTAAGTACTCTTTCAGCTGCCTTATTCACAATATTGGCTTGGTTGCCCTTGGAATCAAGCGCAAGCTTCTGGCCAGGATAATCCCCGAATGTTTTTAGTTTGCTCATTTTTCCACCTCAATCCTCCCATATCTGTAGCCTCTTGACTTGTAGGTTTCCAATTTCTTTTTCAGCAATAAGTTGTGCGCTTTCAAACGCACCGCATTGATATTGATGAATCCTTTGGAATCTTTTTGGTCAAACCCTCCTTCAACATCCATGCTGGAGATATCCTGGTTGTAGAGCGAGGTTGGGGAGGAGCGGCCTATTGGAATTGCATTGCCTTTATACAAGGAAAGGATTACTTTGCCGTCAATTGCCTCCTGGGATTGGTTAAATGCTGCCATAAGAAAATCCATTTCAGGGGAAAACCAATAGCCGTTGTATATAAGCTCTGCAAATTTCGGAATGAGCATGTCACGTATGTGCATAACTTCTTTGTCCATTGCAATGCCTTCCAAATCCCGGTGGGCTATTTGCAATATGGTTCCTCCGGGAGTTTCGTATATTCCTCTGCATTTTATGCCAACATATCTATTTTCCACCATATCAACTATCCCTATGCCGTTTTCCCCTCCCACTTTATTCAAATATTCAAATAACTCGAGAGGGTCGGTTTTGGTAGTGTTGTCATTTTTATTGACAACTTTTATTGCATCCCCGTCTTTGAAATAAATTTCAATTATAGTTTCTTTGTCAGGTGCATTTTTTGGAAGGGTAATATATTCAAATACAGAATCTTCGGGGCGGTGCATTGGATCTTCCAATATTCCTGACTCATGGGAAAGGTGCATTAAATTGCCGTCTTCACTATAAGGCTTTTTTGCAGTAGCTTTGACAGAAATGTTGTGCTTGTTGGCATACGCTATCATGTCGCTTCGCCCCTTAAATTCAGAAAGAAATTCCTCTTCTTTCCAGGGGGCAATTACTTTTATGGATGGATTTAGGGCATAATAAGAGAGCTCAAATCTTACCTGGTCATTGCCTTTGCCGGTTGCGCCATGGGCAACATATTCCGCACCCTCTTTTTTTGCTATTTCAATCTGCTTTTTTGAAATTAGGGGGCGTGCAAGAGAGGTGCCGAGCAAATATGTGCCTTCATATATTGCATTTGCCCGAATGGCAGGGAAAATATAGTTTACCACAAATTCTTTCTTCACATCCTCAACATATACTTTGGATGCGCCTATTGAAAGTGCCTTTTCCTTGGCAGCTTTCAAATCCTCTTTTTGGCCGACATCTGCAATAAAGCAAATCACTTCATAGCCTTTTTCCAGCATCCATTTTAGAATAACTGAAGTATCTAGGCCTCCTGAGTAAGCTAATACAACTTTTTTTCCTCCCATAAACATCACTTAGAAAGAATATTGCTCCTAAGGAGTATTTAAATATAATTACAAAAAATGATAAAAAATATAATAAAAATGTAAAGAATATTACAACATCACTTTTTCTTGCTTTTCTTCTTCTTTGCCATTTACCCACCTCCAATCTTTCCAATTGCTTTATCAATCCATCCACCCTATTTAAAGAATCTTGCAAAGATTGCAAAGATTTTTAATTAATCTGTAATAAATTTTACATATGCCTAAAAATGAGAGACCTCCCTCGGTGGCAAAAATAGTGCAGAATTATATGCTTGAACGCCCGTTGCTTATGGGCCATGTTGCGGAAGGAGTAATCAACACTTCCTCCCTTGCAAGAAAAATAAAGAAAGAGACGGGGATAAGGAAGAGTGATGAGGCGGTTATGATATCCTTATACCGGTTTTTGGATAAATGCAAAAAATGGGTGGGCTCAAGCAAGGATGCTGAAAAAATAATCAAGAACACGTCTGCAAATGTGCATTCGGATTATGCTGTTGCCATAGTGGACGGAAAATTTGAGGGGAATGCAGATGCGATAATTTCATTTGGAAAAGTGTCTGTTGCCATAGGGCGTGCAAATGATTTGGCAGGGTATGAAAAGAGGGCAAAATACTACAGGGAAAATTTGGTGCTGATTGAACTGAGGCATTCCAAGAATATAGAAGACACGCCGGGTGTGCTTTTCCACATACTTTCAAGGTTTTATGAGAAGGAAATAACTATTATAGAAGTGTTTAGCGCCTGGGATGCAACATATATTCTGATGGAAAAAAAGAATTTGAAAAAAGTAATGGAAATGTTTTTTGCCTGATTACCTTTTTCTTGTTTTTACAATTTTCACTTTTGAAGGGGTGAGGAGTATTTTATCCTCGTCAATTCTTGCAATATCCCCGTTTATTTTGCCGATATGGGATTTGATGTTGTCTATAATCATTTTCAGCTTGGCGGCATTTTTCTTCATATGGGATACATTGAGAAGGATGATATTTCTGGCTTTTAATTCATCCATAATTATATGGGTATCTGACTCAGATTCCAAAGCTATCGGCTTTACATAAAAATCTGCCGCCTCGTGGAGCACGTCAACGCTCTCCATCTCCACAGCGTCCATATACTCTTCAATATTCTCCACATCTCCTCCCTTGGAAATACCGAGGGATTTTGAAATGCTGTCAAAAACGCCCATAAATACACCTCTAAACATCATCCAATGCCTATTATTCTTTGAATAGAATGGTTAATAACTATTTTCTTTTAAAGCTTTGCAAGGCAGGCTAGAAAGCTTTTTCAAATCCTGTGCAACTTAACAATAAATATGCCTACATTTGAAGATATTCTCTCAGCGCCCTCGCTCTTTAAAAACAGGAATGTGCTTTCCCCCCACTTTGTGCCAGAGGTGCTTCCCTTCAGGGAAAAGGAAATAGAGAAGACAATGGTGGCGGTGGCGCCGGCCCTCGGGGGGGAGAGGCCCAGAAACCTTTTTATATATGGAAAAACCGGCACCGGGAAAACATGCACTGTAAGAAAAGTCATGAAAGAACTGGAAAAAAGGAAATCAGACGCAAAAACCTGCTATGTGAATTGCAGGATGTATAATTCAAGATATAGGGTTATACAGAAAATTGTGAAGGAGTTTATGCCTGAATTGGACAAAACGGGCTTTGGCTTGGCTGTTTTTTATGAAAAATTGATAGAATATATTCAGAAAAAGGGGGAGGGGGAAAGAAGGGTTATTGTTGTGCTTGACGAGGTGGATATGGTAAGGGATTTGGATGAGCTTATATACACCCTTACAAGGATAAATGATGAAATCTCATCTGGCTCGGTATCAATTGTCGGCATAACAAACAGGCTGACATTCAAGGATGTGCTTGACCCGAGGAGCAAATCCTCATTATGTGAAACAGAGATGGTTTTTGCCCCCTACACTCCCATGCAATTAAGGGCGATATTGGAGCAGAGGGTAAAAGACGGGTTTCAGGAAAATACAGTTGATGAATCTGCAATAAACCTTGCAGCAGCTATTGCAGCGCAGGAAACAGGGGATGCGAGATATGCCTTAAAATTGCTTTTAAAAGCAGGGGAATATGCTGATGAAAGGAAAACAGAAAAAATTACAGATAAGGAAGTGGAGGAGGGGAGGAGAAATGTTGATATTGATTTGGCAACAGAAACAATTGCCACCCTGCCAATACACCAGCAGCTGGTTTTGCTTGCAGTATGCAATTTAACAATAAGGGGGAATAGCTATCAAAGGCTGACGGGCGCCGGGGAAAACGGTGAAAAGCATCTTATGTCCGGGGAAGTGTATGAAGAGTATTCAAAAGTGTGCAGGCACCACAGAAAGCCGAAAAGGTCTGCAAGATGGTATAGGGAGTATTTGAATGATTTGGAAATGCTTGGATTGATTACCACAATAGAATCAGGAAGGGGCATGCGGGGGCATACAAGGCTGATAAAGCCGGGGTATGAACCAGAGCAGATGAAAAAAATAATTGTTTCCCAAATAGGCACAAAAGCAGGAGGAAGCGAAGAAGGGCAGTCAACTCTTGCAGATGGGATAAAGAAGGGGTAGGTAAATTGGAAAATAAGGATATGAAGGCAATAGCAGAATTTCTTTTCGAATCTGGCATGCTTAAAATAATTGATAGAAACGGGTGGAATACAGTGCATGCGCCGAGGGAGAGCGTTGCCGAGCATACTTACCGAACAGTGCTTGTGGGGTATGTATTGGCAAAAATGGCTGAATTAAGCAAAGAAGAGGAATTGCTTTTGCTTAAAGCCTGTGTTTTCCATGATTTGCATGAGGCAAGGCTTGGGGATTTGAACAAAATTTCAAGGAGATATATTAAGGCGGATGAGGAGAGGGCGGAAAAAGAGCAGAGGGAAAAGCTTCCTGCGCAAATAAGAGAGGATGTTGAAAATTCGCTTGCACTGCTTTCTTCCAAAATAAAAGAGTATGTTTTTGATGCAGATAAAATTGAATGCGCAATAACAGCAAAAGAATACCTGGATTTGGGCTATAAAACAGAGGTATGGATTGAAAATACTGAAAAAATTCTGAAAACTAAGGAAGGAAAGGCGCTTTTTTCAATTATTAAGAAAACAAATTCGCTTGAATGGTTGGAAAAAGAAAGAAAAAAATAAGAAAAATTACTCAGTTTCAACTCTGTCCATTATTTCAAGGGCTTTTTTTACAGACATGCCTTCCCTGATGCCCGCTTCTTCGGCCCATGCAGTCATTTCCCTTATTTTAGACTGGTATAAATCATCAAAAGATTTTACCCCGCAAACAAACGCAGCCACATCCCCAAGATGCTCTGCAGACAGCTTGTTTACATAAGAACAGGCAACATACCCTTTCCTTGCCTTTAAAATTAGAAGGGGCATATTGCCAAGCTCGAAGGAGAGTCCTACATACTTCCTTCCCTCAAAGACCAGTACTTGCTCCGACAACAGATCACCCCCAACTGATCGGACATTGGATTCTGACATAAACGCTATCTGGAGAAATCTTCATTTTTTCCCCATCTGTCTCTTGATTCCCGCTCCTGCTGCCCCCACCTGTCGCGCTTTCGCGCCATCTGCCTTTTCTTTTTGTCAAAAAGGCGGCGGTGCTTTCCGCAGGAAACACAAAAATGCTGCTCTCTGCGCAGCATTGTGCGAACATCATTCAATTTTTCCTCTTCAGTGTCACCTTTGAATTCAGTGGAATACACTGTTATTTTGTCCAAGGAAAGCGCCTTGTCCCGCGGAATTCTCCTGCCGCAGGAATCGCAATTGACAAGCTTGTCCCTTCCCCTTGGTCTTTTCCCCATGAACCTGACACCGTAAATATTATTTCACTTTTATTGCATACATTCCCGGAGTTTTGAATCCCAATTTTTTCGCTATTTTGGATTCTTCAGGATTGAGCACCAGCACTGAGGAATTGAACCTGTCGCTAAAATCCTGGTTTTTTCCTTCCTCGCACTGCGGGCACACGTCAACATCCCCATATATGCGCTGGCAGTTTTTGCATACTTTTGCCATATCAACCCGCTACTCCTTCTTTTTTCTTCTTTTCTTTTTTCTTTCCTTCCTTCTTTTCCCCTTCTTTTGAAGGAGAGTCGGCCTGCTTTTCGGCCCGCTCAACCCACTCGTCTTTTCCTAACCCGTCAGGTCTCATTGTAAATCCGATTTTTGTGTCTGACAATGTGGGCTTCAAAGAAACGGTTGTTATTTTTGCAAACACCAAATCATCTTTTTTGAGCGAGCGCTTGCTTTCCTTGCCAACAAAGCTTGAAGATTTTTTATTGTAATTAAGAAAATCGTTTGTTATTTGGGAAAGGTGGATAAGCCCCTCAACAGGGCCGATTGTAACAAACGCACCGAAATCAACTATTTCAGTAACTCTGGATTCCACCACTTCATTTATTTCGGGCTTATATGTAAGCACATCAAACTTTACACCATAATATGCCGCCCCGTCAGATGGAATTACCATCCCGTCGCCCTGCGGCTGCACATTCCAAACAGAAAGAATTATTCCGATTTCGCGGTCTATCCTTCGCTCATACTTTTCGCGCAAAATCTGCATTAAGCCTGTTTTCAATTCCATTGAAAAGTTTTGCGCCGGAAGGCGTACCCTGTCCTCAATTGTTATTACATTATACATTAATATTCACCAACACTTGATGCACCGAATGCGCTAGGGAAAAAAGGCATGATATATATTAGCAGAAAATGTTTATAATACAGCACGCCGGCTTACGAGGTTGCAAAATTGCCGCATCAAACAATAATTTCCATTTCATCTTTTGCAGAAAAAGAATTTTCAAATATTTTTCTTGCAATTTTTTGTGCATCATCCCTTAATTTCATATTTACATATTTGTGCGCCCCAAAATGGGTGAGAAATAATTTTTTGCAATTTGATTTTTTTGCAATTTCTGCCGCAGTTTCCGGGTTTAGGTGAGGCCATTCTTTTGGAATTTCCTCCCCCGGTAATAAGCCGCATTCTGTAATAAATACATCAGCATTTTTTGACAAAGAAATAATATTTTCGCACGGGCCGGTGTCTGTGCAATAAGAAATAATTTTCTTTTCCTTTTCTTTGTTGGTTGGAATTTCAAACCGAAATCCCCAGCATGGGTCTGCATGCACAAGCGGTGCGGTGTGCACAATATATTCATCAATATTATTTTTTCCCAAATTTAATTCATGCACACTTACATCCAACCCAATTTTCTCAAGAAGCTCGGGCGGTGCTGTAAATGGCTTGTTAATTATTGTTCGGATAATATTTGATGTGTTTTTTTGCACAAAAATTCTTATTTTATTTTTAAAATGAAACCTTGGCTGGATGTGCAGGCCAAATACATGGTCTAAGTGGAAATGGGAAATGAAAATATCAACTGGCTTGCTTTTGTCTTTTGCATATTCATCAAGGCGGTAGATGCCGTCTCCTGCATCTAATACAATATATCTTTCAGGAGTATCAATTAGGGTGCAGACAGTATTTCCAGTATTTGTTGCATACCAGCCGTTTGTTCCCAAGAATGTTATTTTCATTTTACCTACTCCCGCCATTTTATTGAGCAGCCCATTGAAGGAAGGAAATTTTTCCTTACAAGCTTGCCAACCAATATGTCATCCAATGCATCTGCCAAATCTGAAGTTGTGGGTTGTTTGTCAGGGGAAGTTGCATCATCAAAGCGCCCATGGTACGCAAGAGACATGCTTGCATCAAATACAAAAGGGTCTGGTGTGCAGACAGCGCCATAATCTTTTGCAACTTTTTGAGAGCCGTCAAACAAATAAGGGAAGCGAATATTGCTTTTCTTGGCAAATTCCTGCATATTTTCAAATGAATCTTCAGGATAGCTGGGGTTGTTGTTTGAATTTATGCCCACAAATTCCACTTTTCTTGGACGGTAAGTGTTGTAGAGCGAATTCATTGCGCTTATTTTTGCAATCACATACGGACAGTGGTTGCACATGAAAATTACAACTAATGCATTTGCTTCAGAAAAATCATCTAAAGTGTAAATTTTGTTGTCAGCGCCAGTCAGGGAGAAATTGGGGGCTTTTTGCCCTATTTTTAAATGCTCGCCGGATTTCATTAAAACCATTGCATCACCAAGCCCATTAATTTCAACAATATTGATAAATTAGACCTACTAAATATAAATATGGGAAACATCTTCCGCCAGCTGAGTGGGGAGGGAAAAATATTCAGGGATGAGAGATTTCTTCTTCCTGAATTTTTGCCAGAAGAGTTGCCGGGGCGGGAAAAAGAAATGAGAGAAATTGCCTCATATTTGCAGGCTGCTGCAAAAGGAAGGACGCCCCCGAGCATGCTTCTTACAGGAAAGCCAGGCACAGGAAAAACAACTATTGCGAAATTATTGCTAAACCAATTAACTGAAGTATCAAGAAAGCCTTTGCCTATTTACATTAATTGCTGGGAAACTTCCACAAGGCACGGCATATTAAACAGGCTTGTAATTGAATTGGGGGATATGATACCAAGGAGGGGCATTGCAACAGATGAAATTGTAATGAGAATTGGGGAGATTGGGGGGAGGAAGCAGAATATTCCGATAATAATATTGGATGAAGTGGATAGGTTGCTTGCACCCCAAACAAGGGAAGACAGGGTGCTGTATGATTTGTCAAGGGCGCAGGAAGCGCTTGGCATTGACGCAAGCGTGATAGCTATTACAAATGAGGAAAATTTGCCTGTAAAATTGGATGAAAGGGTGAGGTCATCGCTTACAAACCATACAATTAATTTCAAGCCGTATAACCCGAATGAGTTGAGGGAGATATTGAGGGAAAGGGCGAAGATGGCATTTTGGCAAAATACATATGACAATGATGTTATCGGCTTGTGCGCGGGCATCGGGGCAAAAGCAGGCGGGGATGCAAGGCTGACAATTCATTTGCTGTGGGCTGCCGGAAAAACAGCTGAAAGAGAAGGGGCGAAGAAAATTTGTGTGAAGCATGTGAAAGAAGTGAAGGAAAGGTCGGTTGCGCATGCAACCACCCCTGCGGAAAGGAAAATCGGGGATTTGGATGAAATGGATAAAAAAATAATTGAAATTATTTCAAAAGAGGAGGGAGTGGAATCAGGAAAATTATATTTGAAATTAAAGGCAAAAGAAGGGGAGCAGAGAACTGTGAGAAACAGGCTTGAAAAGCTGAAAAAAGCGCGGCTTGTTGAATGCACTGAAATAAGCAAAGGGCTGGGGCGCTCAAAAATATGGAAAATTAAGAGAATGGGGAAATAATATTAATGATTGGGTGGAAGGTTAGGTAATGGATGCTTCTGCAAGAAAGGGTTTTAGCTTTGGCTTGACATCCAGCATTATTACGGCAATGGGATTGATGGTGGGGCTTTATTCGGGCACTGGCTCCCAGCTTGCTGTTATCGGGGGCATAGTAAGCATTGCAATAGCAGATTCGCTTTCAGATGCGCTTGGAATACACATATCAGAAGAAAGTGAGAAAAAAAATACTGCAAAACATGTTTGGAAGTCGACATATACCACATTTTTAACAAAGCTTGTGTCCACATCCACTTTTCTTGTGCCGATTTTGCTTCTTGACTTGACATCAGCAATTATTGCAGGCGCGGTATGGGGCATTTTGCTTCTTTCAATATTAAGCTATTTTATTGCAAAAGAAAGGAGGGAAAGTGCGGCAATGGTAATTGCAGAGCATGTCGGGATTGCAATTGCAGTTGTTGTATTGACATATTTTGTCGGCGGATGGGTTGCTTCAGCATTTGGAACCTAAATTTTTTCATATTCTTTTTTCAAAATGAGCGCATCCTTTTCCAGCAGCGGGGATTCGCATACAATTGTTCCGGAATATTTTCTCTTTTTAAGCAATTTCAGGAGGGGTTTGAAGGGGGGGGAATTGGTTTTAATTGGAATGTGGTTTCTTTCCCCTTTTTCCGAATAATTTATTCCTGAAAAATGGGAATGGAATTGTTTTTTATATTCTTTTCCCAACTCTTTTTCGCAGTAATTTAATATTTTTTCAAAATCTTTTTCATTCTGCAAATTCGCAACCCGCGCATGATAATGCGCAAAATCTATTACAGGAATGCATTTTTTCAATCCAAAATGCTGTGCAAGAGAAACAATTTCCTCTAAATTTCCATATGCACTCTTCTTTCCTGTTAATTCAGGCCCTAATTTTATGTTTTTCCAATTGTTTTCATGCATTATTTCATAAATTCTTTCCATTTGCTTAATTGCCCTTTTTTCGCATTCTTTGCTGCTTCTTTTTTGGTAAAATCCGGGGTGAAATACAATCGGGGAGGCATTGAGAAAATGACCTGCCCGCGCGGATTCTATAATATGCCTTCTTGAATTTGATAATTTTTTTTCTTCATCTGAACATAAATTTATGTAATAGGGGGCGTGTATGGAAAGGGAAATATTGAGTTTTTTTGCTTTTTTTCCGATTTCTTTGGCTAATTCATCTTTCATTCTCACCCCGTGCACAAATTCTATTTCCATTGCCTTTAATCCTAAAGAGGCACAATGCTTTATTCCTTCGAGCGTGCTTGCTGGGGAAGGGGTGGATATTGGGATGCCTGCGGATGCGAATTTAAGCATAGAATAAGCACATAGTTAAATAACTAAAAGCTATTCTGATAGGTTTTTAAGTGTTAGTTTATATAATTTTAAGTAGTCAATAATTTGACCCTAGAAGAATTTTTGTATAAAAAATCTGAAATCAAATTAAACAAGGTGTGGCGATGAATATTATTCCAAAAAGAGAAAAGATTGGAGTTGGGATTGCAACTGCAGACAGGCATATTCTTACAAAATATTTGAGAGGGATGCAAAACGAATTTAAGAAAAATAATATGAATGCTATATTTTCACTTGCATCAAGCGGAGAGATGAAACTAAATTCCAAAAAAGAGTTTGAAAAAGCATTTAAAAACATAAAAATTTTGGAAGAGAATGTGCCTATAGGACAGAGCGTAATAAATGCGATAAACTCAGTGGAAAAAGAAACAAACAAAATAATTATAACATGCGATGATTTTGACCATTTAATAAAAGAAATGCCAAAGCTTGCCAACAAAATTGGAGGAAAATACCAGATGGTTCTTGGTTCTTGGGATAAGGATGCCCACATATATTTGCCGTTTCCACTGTTTATCAACGAAGTTGCAATGTCTGTCGCAGTAACATATTCAAATGAAAAGCATCCTGCAGATTTGATGATGGCTTATGACACTAGGTTAGAGAATTATTATGAAAATTATCTGAAATTCAAGAAAAATTCGGTAGAGGAGGGGAGCTGGGTTCAGATATATATCGGATTAATTGGACTTATGTCAAATGTATGGAAAGAAATGGTTGAAACGGGAAACAAAATTTTCAAAGGGCTGGATGATTGGCATAATGTAGGCTTTGAAGCAGGAGTTACTGTTGCTGCAAGGGAAGCTGGAATCAGCATAGGATTGATGAAAGTGCCAAAGAGATGGGAGCATCCAGTATATTCCAAAGATTCTGAAAATTATAAAAAAGATGTAGAAGCATACAAGACTGGAAGACAAAACCAATTCAAGTCAGGAATTTCTGTAGTAAAATATTACATAAAGCAAAAATCTGCCAAAAAGCTTGCAACTATCGAAAAATTTGAGAAGAATATAATCAATCTTTTGGGAGAGTCTGATTTCTACTGGCCTGGAAATGAAAACCGTCCGATACCAACAATATGGAATACGTATAATGATGTTACAAGCACGTTCAACCAAAAGTAAATTCAAACCATCTCAAACAAATCCAATCTAAACTCCCCCCCTAATAAAAGCGCCAGCTCGCGCACTGCTACAAGGGTTATTGCAAGGGAAACAAGGGGATAGATAAATGCATACATTTGAAGCGAGCCAAGAAATGCCGACACTGATTTGTAGGGAAGAGAGGTTTGGGATGCAAGGGATTCTCCTTTTGTTGAAGAGATGTTTGCTATAATATTTGCAAATATTCCAGGCTTGTCCCAGTCAATTGCCGGCACTATTGAAAGTGTGGAAGAAAGGGAAGCCAAATCCTCTGAAACAGAATTATAGGAAGAGGTGAGGGCAGTATCATGGGATGCAAATGCAAAAAATGCAAGAGGGTAGATTATGAAAAAGCCTATTGCGCCTGCCATTATTGCCCCGCCAAGCTTTCGGGTGGCAAAGAAGAGGCGGAGGAGCAAGCCTATTGGAAGGAAAAGGGAAAATGCGGTGTATGCAATAAAATAAAGCGATTGTTTTTGCACTTCTAGCAAAGAGGAGAGGGAGGAAATTTGCCCGGACCAGGAAGAGTAGGTGGAAGAGGAATATTGAAGGGCTGAAAAGGGGGAGGAAGAAATTACATTTGCATTAATTTGAACAGATGCAAGCGAGGAAAGGGAAAATGACTGCTTGTTAAGTGAAGAGGAAACTTCACCGCTTTTGTTAATAGAATCTTCAAGCACGCATAAAGAGTAGGCAAGGGGGGAATTTTCAATATTTGAAGGGCCGGGGCATTTTAATATTATGTCTTCTGATGATAATTCAGATGTGGCACTACTTAGCAATGCAGCTCCGCCTACAATAGCCCCAAGCAAGGCGGCATTAATTATGGATTGTGCCAATTCTTCAACACCCCAGCCCCATAATTTTCTGCTTCCAACCGCACGGGAAATTCCAAGCACTAATGCCGAAATAACAATGCTAATTATGACAATGTTGATTGCAAATGTGTATACTGGCGAAACCGGGGACAAATCCACAACCATTGCAGAGGGCATAGAAAATACCTTTACGAAATTGCGAGCGGGAAAGCCTGCTCCGTTTAGGAGCATGAGGGAAGCGAGTCAAATTATCCCAACCACTGGAAACCCACCCCCAAAAAGTATATATACCCTGTATAAATTATATATTCATAGGGCTGGGCACGCCCGAATTTAAGCTTGTGGAGAAAGGAACAAAAGTTCCCCTGTGAAGCAAGAACTATAAATCGAATACAGATTTGTTTTTTGTTTGTATTCGGGTGGAAACCCTTCGCATTTGTGCGGGGGAGGATGTCACACAAGAAGATTAGCAGAAGATTTTGCAATTAATTCTGCAGCACCGACAATTGCAGCAATTATAATTCCCCCAACAACTATTCCGATTCCAAGGGATTGGTATTTTCCCCTTGTTTGCGCAGGCTGGGTTTGCGCAATTCCATATACGAGCCCGCCGATAACAATAAGTATTACTGCCACATTTGGGCCCAAATCAAGAAGGTCTAATTTTATTGATTCTATTAAATTGAAAAGGCCGGATGCCATGTACTACCTCTCCGCTCTCTTCAGAAGCACCACTATAAGTGCGCCTCCGATTGTTGAAAGCAATGTGGATGCTGCCACTAATACAATAAACGCCCCTACAAGCCCTGTCAGGCCGGGCAATATGGCGCCAAAAGGCATAAACCCGCCCATAAGCCCTGAAATTACAAGCACAATCGTCCCCAAAAACGAGCCTGCAAGAGCTGAAACAAATGACACTAATACGCTGGCACGCAAAGAAAGCCTTGCATCATCCCTCACTTTTTCCAATATGAGGGAGCCGATTATGCCAATAACAATAGGCAATACGCATATTACAGGAAGGTAGGTAGCGGCAAACACATTGTTTGCCCCGCCAATATTTGTATAAATATTCAGTATTCCTGTGCCGAGTATGAAAATGAAGAATATTGCCGCCCCGGGAATTGATGAAAATATTACTTCTATTACAGCACGCAAAAGGTTGTTTGAAATAAACTTAAAAAGCCCCTTACCTGCGCCACTTGTTCCGATACCAGAAAGTGCTCCTGCCATAGGATAATAATCCAGACGCCATATTTAAAACTTAGTCCTCATCAAATTCCAAAAATTTGCTAAAACAATCCAGATATTCTTCTTCCCCTCCCCCCCTGTGCTTGGTATAATAGCCCCTTGATGCCTGGGAAACATGAAAGCACGCCTCTCCATAGGCAAGCTTCAGCCTCATAAGGGAAGTGTCGTCAAAAGAGTCTAGGGAAACAAGGCTGTACAAATCTTCAAGCTGCTGCAATGCCATCCTTCCTGAAAAGGTGAGCTTTGCCTCTTTGCCCATTTTTGAAAGAAGTGCGATTATTCTCATTACAAATATTCTCACTGTGCACTTGAGCGCTTCAACTCTAGTCTGCCTTCTTTTTGCTTTTCTTCCTGCAAGCCCGGTGTCAAATTCTGGAAGCACGATTGTTTTCAAAAATTCCTCCCTATATTTTGGGCTTACTGTTTCATGCTTTTGGTGGGCAATATCCTGCGAAAGAAAATACCTTGACATGCCGGTTTTTTCTACATCATCATAAGAATAGACAACAGAGCGCTCTGTTAAAGATGTTTTTTTCTTGTGCAAACCCATCCACCAACACCATCTAGAGAAAAAAGAGGGGCGAGATATATAAATGAAATGGTTTCTACACTTTTTCCTTCTGCCTCTTTAAGCATTCTTTTACAAAACCTGCAAAAAGAGGGGCGGGCTCTTCCAGCCTGCTTTTAAATTCAGGGTGAGCCTGCGTTGCAACGCCCCATCCCTCAGGCCATTCCACCATTTCAACGATTTTTTTGTCAGGCGAAGTTCCTGAAATTATCAAGCCCGCCTCTTCCAATGTTGGCACAAAATTATTATTTACTTCAAGGCGGTGGCGGTGCCTTTCAGATATTTTTTCCTTTCCATATGCATTAAATGCTTTGGTTCCTTTTTTCAAAACACAATCCCATGCGCCAAGGCGCATTGTCGCCCCTTTCTGCCTTAAACCCACCTGCTCAGGCAGCAAATCGATTACAGGGTAGGAAGTGTTTTTGTTTATTTCAGTTGAATGCGCATTTTCCAATTTTGCAACATTTCTTGCAAATTCCACAACACACAATTGCAACCCAAAGCATAAGCCGAGGAAAGGAATATTGTTTGCCCTTGCATATTTTATTGCCTCAATTTTTCCTTCAACCCCCCTGCTTCCAAACCCTCCGGGCACTATTATACCGTCATATTTTTTCAGCAATTGCGAAGCTTTTACCTCTTCCTTCTCGATTTTCTCTGTATCTACAAATTCTATTTTTGCGCGGGTGTTGTTTGCTGCCGCCGCATGCACAATAGCTTCCTCAACGCTTACATAAGAATCCCTTACAGCAGTGTATTTTCCTGTTATTGCGACGCAAATTTCATTTTTCGGGCTTTTTATTTTTGATACTAGATTTGTCCATCCCTTCAAATCTTTTTCTTTTAATTTCAATTCAAAATGTGCAAGCATTCTTTCAGAAAAATTCTGCTTTTCCAATATTAGGGGCAATTCATATATTGTGGAAAGCACAGGGTCGTCAAACACATCTTCGGGAGATACATTGCAAAACATAGATATTTTTTCCCTTCCCTCCTTATTCAGCTTCTCATCCCCCCTGCAAACTATCATATCTGGGTTTATGCCCAGGCTTTTTATCAGCCTGTTTGCATGCTGTGTCGGCTTTGTTTTGGGCTCGCCTTCTGACAATGAAGGCACATATGTAAGCTGGATAAACAAAACATTTCCTTTTTCCTCCCCTCCCAATTGCCTCATTGCCTCAATAAAATAATTATTTTCCAAATCTCCCACAGTGCCGCCCACTTCCACCAATACAAAGTCGGAATTTGAATCTTCCCCCACTTTTTTTATCCAGGCTTTTATTTCATCTGTTAAATGGGGTACTATTTGCACATCTCTTCCCAAATATCCGCCAGCCCTTTCTTTTTCAATTATTTTTTTGAATAATTTTCCTCCGGTGAGTGAATTCTGGCCCGTCAACCCTATATTAAGAAATCTTTCATAAGTGCCAAAATCCATGTCGCATTCTGTGCCGTCATCCAATACAAACACTTCCCCGTGCCTGAAAGGGTTCATGGTGCCGCAATCTACATTTAAATAGCCGTCAAATTTTATCGGGGAAACAGAAAATCCGTGGGATTGCAATAACCTTCCAACAGAAGCAGAGAGAATGCCCTTGCCCAAGCCGGACATAAGAGAGCCAAGGATTACAATATACCTTCTCTTTTTTTCAGGCATATACCTGTATGCAGTTCAATGTTTAAATAGCTTAATTTTTACCCCGGAAAAACCCGCCGCCAGCATGCGTTTGTTTTTAACCTTTTGTGATAAATATAACAATATGCCCACTGTAGCGCATTTAGTGCAGAAATATGTGAGAAGCCACCCCCATCTTGAGGAATTTATAGAAAGGGATTTGATATCATTCCATCGCCTTGCAAGGTATTTGAGAAAATATATTGAAGCGGAATTAGGAAAAGAAGTTGAGGAGGGGTCTGTTGTAATGGCATTAAGCAGGATGCGGGAAAAAATGGCTGATAAGAGGGAAGAGGGGATGAAAAATCCGGGAATGGAAAAATTGCAATTATCCCTCCGCTCGGGAGTGATGCAAATAGATTTGCAAAAAAGCGGGAAAATCCAGCAAAAACTGCAAAAAATACAGCAAATTGCTTCAGGAGGGCCTGAAGAAATATTGAGCATTACCCAAAGCATGTATGAAATTACAATAATTTCCTCTGAAAAATATGAAAAAAAATTCTTGGAATTGCTGAAAGGGGAGAAAATACTTAATATGGAAAAAGGGCTTTCTTTGCTTGTATTGAGGTTTGGAAAAGATATATTGTACCAGCCCGGTTTTTTTGACAGGGTGCTGAGGGAGCTTGCATGGGAAAATGTCAATATATTTGAAATAATTTCCACTTTAACAGAATTGATAATTGTATTAAAAGAAGAAGAGGCTGGAAAAGCTTATGATGTGCTGAGGAAAAGGATGAAGAAGTAGGGATTATGCAAGCATCTTGCTCTTCTGCCTGATAATAGTGTTTGTAAGTGGGTGCTTTGCCTGGCTTATTCTGCAATAATGCCTAAATAAAGTGTAAAATTCCCTGCTTTCATTTATTTGCTTGCAATATTTGGCAAGCTCTTCTTTTGGCAGGGGGCCCTTCTTTGCCATGTCATCAAACATCGGCTTGAATCCTTTTGGTGCATTTTCATACCATTTTCCGTTGACGTCTACTATGTTCCCCCTGCTTGGAGTGACACAGGTATAAAGCATTGCAAGAAGAAGCTTTAGGTCCTCTTCTTCCCTTTCCTTGCTTTTTCCTGCGCCTTTTATCTCGCTCTCAAGGTGGGAACGCACATGAAGCCTTTCAATTATTTTATCAAAAAGCCTGGCAAAATCATAGTTTGAGCCAAATCCACCGATAAGCTCCCTGAGTCTTTCCTTAGGTATTTGAGGGCCATAAGCTCCATCTGCAAGAGTTTGGCAGGAATAATCGACCTCCTGCGGAGGAGTATAATCCTTGGAATCAAAAGAACAGAGTAATTCAAGATTCTTGCCCTTAAATTCTACAGACACTTTCCCTGACGGCTTTTCACTGTTATGAACAAATGCTGGATGTTCAACAATGCTAAAACTTACATACTCCTTGCTATGAGTAAAGCCTATCTCTGCATGCATAGGGTTTTCCATCTGATCTAGAATGTCAGTTTCCATATGTTTAAATGGAATGAAATCTGGGGGAAAGAGGAGTGATGTCAGCTTTTTCTTCCCTTTCGGTGCATCAGTTGAATACAAAGATTCAAGTCTCTCAAGCACTGCAAGATTTAGACGGTTTAAATCTTTCACCCCAAGGTGAACATCATCAAGCAAACACATAAGCTCGTCTGTAGGTATCTCCCTGAAAAACATCTCAGGCATCTCCTTAGTTCCAGCACCAAGGCTCTTTTTAGAAAGAAACGAGGTTATTGCACTGAGAATTCCTTTAGCAGGCGGAACTGGAAATGTTGTAGATTCAAACACAGATTTCAATTCATCAAGTTCTCTATTCATTCTTTTTAACTGCGCCCTAAATGCATCGTTTTCACTACTTGAGTGGGGGTTCTTCCCCTTAGAACTTCTTATAAACTCCTGGATTTCTTTTTGCTTTTTTTCAATCTTCTGCTTTTGCGGAAGGGATTCATTAAGCATTGTAATTGCCATAAGCCCAAGAAGTTCTGGGGTAAAAATCTGACCAACGCCGTTGTATTCAAACCATTGTCCAAACTTATAGTTTACATGTGACTCTGTCTGGGAATATAAAAATTTCACAAGCCTTGCATGTATTGGCGCTACGGCTGCAAGCTTTTGAACAGAAGACATGAGTTTTTCCCACACTATTTTTCTTTTTTGCTTGTAAGGGTCCTCTTCTTTGTCCAAAGCAAGGCGGCAAACAAATTCATCAATTTTTCCCTGTCGTTTACTGGCAGCAGAAATATATGCATCTGTTTTTTTCCTGAATCCGTAGCAGTAATCTGTATTGTATTTTAGATCATATTCAGAGAGAATGTTTTCAAAATCATCAAGAAGATTTTTTTCTGTAATGACATCTGTCCATGCCACATACTGTGTATAAGAAATAAGCATCCTTCGCGCATCTGCTGAACACTCTGCAAGGCTTTTGCCGTTTTCCAAGGGAAGGTCTGGACGCCTCAGATAATGAAGGCCTGTTTTTATTTGCAAAAGCAACTCCTGCTGAAGAAAAAGAAATTGGTTGAGCTTCAGAAGGGACCATCCGCTTTCATAATCATTAAGATATGATTGAAGCGAAGAGCACTTCAGTTCATATTCATCAGAAAGATTCCTCAGATTTTCAAGCCATTTGCCTCCGTCTGAAGGGGAATAGCCAAAATCCTCAAGTGACTTAAATGCTGCATTAATAAAATGCCGCCTTACAGATGAAACTGAACCTTCCTGCCCAAGAAGGATTATGAAATAGTTTTTCACAAAATTTTGGATCTTTGCACTTGGCTCTCTGTCGGAATACAAATTTTCTATTAAACGAAGATCAAATTCTGCAACATTAATAGGCCATGGCACTATTTCCATATCCATCCAACCAGTAGTGTCAAGTGAGCGATAACTTCTGGCATCCAGGAAAATCTTATGAAACTCCCTAAAACATCCCTCGATTATTGGAAGCTGCGGCTTTATCGTCTCATACAAAGTTTGATAATCAATATGATTTCCAAGCTCAGCTTTGTCAGAATCATAAAAAGAACTTATTTTCCCGCCCATAGCAAGCCATTCAAGGTTTGCAATCAAATCAAAGAAAGTGTTTTCTGTGCGTACTTGCTCTGAAAGAATTTGCGCAAGTGAGCGTAGCATTGAGCAGGTTTTGCTTGTGGCAACATCAGAATGGTATAGAGTGTTTATAGCATCAAAATCTGGAATAGAATACTCAAAGCGATAGCTTGGAATTTCGTCCAAAAAAATATGTGATTTAAATTCTGAATCAATGTCAGATAAACCTTGTGCGCTTGGCATAGAGTAATCTATCTCATCTTTTGGAATATACTCAAAATCAATTCCAATATCGCGCTTATATTTCGCCCATATTGACTCCTCTGTTTTTCGGCTGTAGATTATATGTGGAGCAGGGCCGGAATTATCTATAGTACAACGTATAATATCGCTAGCCTTAGTAAGCGGCCGGTGGATGGTAACATCAACACCCTCGCTGGCAATCTTGACAAAACCTGTTTTAAGCTCAGTTTTTATATAGCCAGATTTTTTGCCTTCTAATGCATAATGCAAAGAGAGCAACCTTGATGCACCAAGGTCTGCAGAATCATATATGCCAGTATCAACCATATAATTTAATTATAAATAACATAATATATAAACATAGTTGCCCTTCTTTTGCATATAATAATGCTTAAAAATAACACGGCTAAAAGAGTTTTGGTGTTTATGTCTCTTCCTGAAAGCAATCTCATACGCCAAGAGCATATAGTAAGGGATATGCAATTGCTTGGCGAGGTGAAATTAACCCGCAGGGGCTTGATAAGATATTTGGCGCTTTCTTTGGGTTTAATTTCTCCAAATGAAACAAGAACGCTGATGCTAGATATATTGGAAGGGCTGTTGAAAGCCCATTTTGAAGGGGAAGAGCCTGACATTCACAAAATAATGAAATTAATTAATGAAGTAAGGGGAAAAGACAAGCCTGCGGGAATAAAGGCTGTTAGATATCACTTGCACCAATTAAAAGAAAAAGGAATTTTAACCCGCAAAGCAGGGAAGTATAAATTTTCTCTTTCCCCAATGGCTGAAAATAATGATTTGGGGGAGGCGCTTGAATATTTGTATTTGACAAATACTAAGAATGCATTTGAAAAAGTGAAAAAAGCGGCCAACACTCTGAAGACAATGTACTGAATACAGACTGAATTTTTATGGCATGTTTGAAGAAAAACTTAGTCGGCTCGATTTTATATTCCACAAAAAATTTAGCCTCGCAAAATATTATTTCTCATTTGGAAAAAGAGTGGAATTGGAAAAAAGAGAGTGAGAAATTATTTTCTTTTTCTGCATGCGGAAAGGAAAAATGCTGCACCGGGCTGAATGCTTATGGGTTTGATGCGGGCATTTTAGATATTGAACCAGAAGAAGGAATGGATGCAGATTATTTTTTGTATGCAAGCTCTCACAAATCAGAAGCAGGCACAAAATCCCTTACTGTGCATTTCCCCGGCAATTGGGGGAACGCTGATTTGGGAGGGGAAAACAATACACTGAATATTGCTTATGCATGCAAATTAAAGCAAATATTGAAATTTTTAAAAGAAGGCACTGAAAAAGAGGAATTAGGATGGGAAGTTAGCATGGAAGTGGATCACCACGGACCGACTCCCGAGGATGGAAAAAAGGTATTGGTTTTTGTGGAGATAGGGAGTAAAGAAGAGGAATGGAAAAATGAAATTGCTGGAAAAATTGTTGCTAATGCAATGATGAAATCTCTTGTAAGAAAGTGTGAAGAATTTCCCGCATATATTGGAATTGGAGGGGGGCATTATGCACCCAAATTTTCGCAATATGTAACAGGGGAAAAGCTGTTGGATGGAAAGGAAATTGCCATAGGGCATATTTTGCCAAAATACCATGCTGATGAAATTAGCGGGGAGATGTTGAAGCAAGCGGTTGAAAAAAATGTTGAGAAAATAGTGGGGGTATTGGTTGATTGGAAAGGGCTGAATAAAGAGCAGAAGGAAAAAATTATTCCTTTATTGGAAAAAAATAATGTGAAATGGGAAAGGGCTTAATTACATCCCGAGAAAATCAATTGCCAGCTTTAATGCAAATATCACAAGCAAAATTGGAAACAATTTTTGTATAAAATCGCTTTTTATTTTGCCTTTGGCAAAAAGGGTTGAACCTGCAAACGAGCCAATAAATGCCACAATTCCCAATGCAAGCAGAAATTGCATATTGGGCATTTTGTATGCAATATGGTTTGCAAAGCTGAAAAGAGAGCCGAGAAATGTGGCAACTATTGAAAGCACTGCGGCGCGTTTTGCGCTGCATCCTGCCAATATAAGGGAGGGAACAATGAACACTCCCCCGCCAATTCCAAGGATTCCGTTTGCAAGCCCTGCAATTATGCCCACAATTCCGCGCGTAAGGGATGCGCTTGAAAGCTTTGCATCCTTGTCAACAAAAGGCACCTGGTCATCTTCTGAAATTGAAAAAACAGATTGCACTGCATCCTTTCGCACCATAAGAAATGCTGATGCAAAAAGAGCAAGGGAAAAAAGCCCTATTAAAACAGATGGCTCAAGGGTGTGGGAAAGCCATACTCCCACGGGTATTGAAATAAGCATTCCGAAAAATATATTCCCCGCCTGCGAAGCATGGCATTGCTGCAATATTCCGGATTTGAAAAAAATAAGAGTAGCCAATCCGGTGGATATTATGTTGATAAAAAGCCCTGCAACTATTGCATCATTAATTCCAATTCCAAGCTGCAAAAATATTGGAACAAATATTGATGCCCCGCCTATTCCGAATATTACAAAAAATCCTGTAAGCAAAAGCACTATTGCCGCAGGAAGAAGAAAATCCATAACATCAACATATCAGCCGAATTTATACTTCTTTTTTATTGTTTTTTCAATTTTCCAGGTGCAATTCATGCCTTTTGGAAATATTACCAAATCCCCTGCTTCAAAAGAAACTTCCTTTCCGCCTTCTGGTTTTACAGTTGCATTTCCTTCCAATATATAGCATGTTTCTTTTTCATCATAGCTCCATTCAAATTCAGAAGGGCTTTTGCCCCAATCCCCCCAATTTTTGCTTTCTTCAATTTCCTGAGGAGTGGGCTTTCTTACAATTATATCCAATGCCATAAATAACACATCCAATATTGCATCACACACAATAATTTAAATTCCTCCGCCAAACCCGGAGGATGATTAATTGCCCCGCAGCATGGACAGATTGTTTATTTGTGACATCCTCCCCCGCATAAATGCGGGGGCTTCCACCCAAGCATGTTTAGCATACTTGATTTATAGTTCCCACTTCATTAAAATTGCTTGCCCCAAGCGCAACGTTTGGAGTAGAGACCCTTTTTAGGCAGGCTTTCACT